>DATNPP010000138.1:0-9344 GCA_036703175.1 Oscillatoriaceae cyanobacterium | reverse complement strand
TCGGCCCGCCGCCGGACGGCATTCTCAAGGGCGCCAAGTACGACTTGGCGATGTACGCCTGGAGCGCCAATCCGGATCCGGACGTCTTCTCGCTGTGGCACTCGAGCCAGCTGCCGCCGGACGGCCAGAACACCTGTTTCTTCCAGAACAAGGACATGGACAAGGCGCTCGAAGAGGGCCAGCAGCAATTGAAGCGCTCCGATCGCAAGGCCATTTACGACCGCGAGCAGGAGATTCTGCTGAACAACCTGCCGGTCTTTCCGTTGCTCTACTGGGCCAATCTCAACCCGTACAACAAGCGCATCACGGGCTTCTTGCCCAATCCGTCGGCCGCGGGCAACATCTGGAACTGTTACGACTGGGGCGTCACCGATGCGCCCGTCGCCAAGGCCTCCGGGCACACGCTGTAGGAGAGCACATGGGACGTTACATCATTCGGCGGCTCCTGTTCGCCATTCCCTTGTTGATTGGCGTCAGCCTGATCCTCTATTTCCTGATGCGCATGGCGCCGGGCGGTCCTGAGGCTGTTTACGGCCAGAACCCGCACGTTCATGCCGCGGACTTGGCGCGGCTGCGCCACGTCATGGGCCTGGACGACCCGATTCCGGTCGCCTACGCCAAGTGGCTCTGGCAACTTCTACAGGGCAATCTGGGCTTTTCGCTCTTCACCGGCCAGCCCGTCGCCCAGATGTTGCTCGATCGCCTTCCGAACACGATGTTGCTGATGGGCACGAGCATGGTGCTCTCCCTCATCATCGGCGTCGCCATCGGCATCATTTCCGCGGTCAAGCAGTATTCGTGGTTCGATTACTCGGTCACGACCTTCTCGTTCTTCGGCTACTCGATGCCGACCTTCTGGTTCGGCATCCTCCTGATGATGTTCTTCGCCGCCAACGAATACAGCTTCACGCTCTTCGGTCATGTGTTCGACATCGGCCACTGGTTGCCGGCCGCGAGCATGTTTTCGCCTGAGTATCAGGGAACCTTCCTGGACCTCTTCCGCCACGGCACGCTGGCGAACTGGCTCGACCTGGCGCGCCACCTGGTGATGCCGACGGTGGTGCTGTGCATCGTGAGCATCGCCAGCTGGAGCCGCTATGCGCGCTCGAGCATGCTCGAGGTGATTCGGCAGGACTACATCCGCATGGCGCGCGCCAAGGGCCTCTCCGAGCGCGTCGTCATCGGCAAGCATGCGCTGCGAAATTCGCTGATTCCCGTGGTGACGATCGTCGCGCTCTCGCTGCCGTCACTCGTCGCGGGCGCGGCGATCACCGAGCAGGTCTTCACCTGGCCTGGACTTGGACACTTCTTCGTCGACGAGCTGGGCAAGGGCGACTACCCGGTCATCATGGCGATCATGTTCATCTCGGCCGTGGTGGTCGTTCTCAGCAATCTGCTCGCGGACGTGCTCTACGCAGCCCTCGATCCGCGCATCCGTTTCGAGTAGGAGGCTCCATGTTGGAACAAAAGGCCGCTCCGAGCGTGGCCGATGACACGGTCCTTTCCAGCAAGGCAGAGTCCTACTGGGGCGGGGTATGGCGCCGTTTCCGCAAGCACAAGTTGGCATTGGCGGGCCTTATCGTGCTGGTCGTGCTGGTGCTCGCGGCCGTTTTCGGTCCCTTCATCATCCACTACAAGTTCGATGATCTGGACCTCAACCACACCAAAGAAGCCATGTCGTGGGCGCACCCGTTGGGAACCGACGACCTGGGCGAAGACACCCTGGTCCGGTTGTTGTACGCGGGCCGCGTTTCGCTGACCGTCGGCCTGTGCGCCGCGGTGTTCGGCGTGGCGATCGGCTCTTTGGTCGGCGCGCTGTCCGGATTCTACGGCAAGTGGGTCGATGGCGTGCTCATGCGTGTCGCGGACGTCGTGCTCGCGGTTCCCGTGCTGATGCTGATTATGGTGCTTTCGACCTTTCTCAAGTCGGTCGCCTTCCCGGGTGGGCAGATCGGCATCATCATCTTCATTTTGGCGATCACGGGTTGGATGACGGTGGCACGCCTGGTGCGCGGCGAGTTCCTCTCGCTGCGCGAGCAGGAGTTCATCGAAGCGGCGCGTGCCGTCGGCATGGACGACCGCAAAATCATCACCCGCCATCTGCTGCCGAACGCGATGGCGCCTATCTTCGTGGCCGCGACGCTGGGCGTGGCCGATGCGATCATGATGGAGTCCGCCTTGTCCTTCCTGGGCTTCGGCATTCAGCCGCCGACGCCCACCTGGGGCAACATGCTCACGAACGCGCAGCAGTACATGATCGACGAGCCCTGGCTGGCCTTCTATCCGGGCTTCATGATCTTCCTCACGATCGTCAGCGTGAACTTCGTGGGCGACGGATTGCGCGACGCGCTCGATCCCAAGCTCAAGCGCGGCTAGGCGCCGCTCCACCGGGAGCGACGCCTGCCGAGCGTGTGCGGATCAGTAGCCGCGATCGACGCGCTGGCCCCACAGCGTGATCTGCGGGCTGGCGGACGTGGTCGGCTGCGGCTGGATGGGCGCATTCTGGACGGGCGCCGTAACCTGGAAGGGGGTTAGTTCGTCCGGCGGCACGGGCTGGCCGTGTTCCGTCAACGCGACGTAGTCCACCAAGAACTCCTGCATATCCGGATTCGCCGCGATACCGATCGAGTTGAACATGCCCGGAACGAAGGGGCTCACCTGGAAGATGTCGCCCAGCTGGAAGGCCCAGCCGACGTGGCGTCCCATGACGTGCAGAGCGCCGTCCGCCTCGGGATTGACGCTCTCGGTGTAGCTCACGAGCCAGGTCATGCTGGCGTCGTTGGCGGCCACCACCGGAAACTGCTGAATGCCGAACTGGTCTGAGATCACGCCCCAGCCGAGCACGCTGCCGTCGCCTTCCATGCCCACGCCGAGCGCGTCGGCGTCTTGTTCGCCGTTGTTCTCCGAGGTGAAGACGGTGAGGAACTTGTCGGAGGCGGCGAGGTAGGCGATGCGCGGCACGTACTGCCGGCCCTGGAGCGTGGAGACGGGATAGTTGTCCGTGACGGCCATGCCGCTTGCGTTGAGCGTCGTGCCATAGATGTCGTAATTCTCGTCGACGGCGTCGCCGTGGTCGTTCCGCAGGTCTTCCCAGACCACGACGTACTTTTGCTGTGCGGTGCTGAAGTCGATCGAAGGATCGCCCTGGAAGGCCGTCTGGTAGCCATGATCCGGATCAGGCGGGCTCATACCGAGCATCGTCTCGTTGGTGAGGAAGACGGTCTGGTTGCCGTTGAAGCTCACCAATCGCCCGAAGATCGTGTACACGCCCGAGCGCTCGTCGGCCCAGACGACCTCCACACGACGATTGATCGGATCGACGGCCAGATCCGGCACCTCCTGGTCGCCGTCCGCCTTCGAGATCGGAATGGGCTCCCCGATCAGCGCGCCCGACGTGCTGATGCGCTGCATGAACACGTCGTAGCCCCAAGAGGCCTCTTCCGTTTCCTTCGTGTAGACGATCGCGAACTGGTTCAACCAGGGCAGGTAAACGGCCTTGCCGTTGCCCGTGGTGAAGAGGTCGTTCGCGCTCGACGCGATCGTGAAGTCGGGAATCTGCGTTTGACCGTAGTCGTCCTTGATGCGCCCGCGAATGCGATAGTGTCCGTTGCTGAACAACTCCTCGGTCCAGACGGCGAGGTAGGTCTTGTCCTGCGTGTTGTAGGCCAGATTGGCGCTGCCGCGCAGAGCGCAGGGTTGTTGGTTGGCCTCGAGAAAGGCCGACCCGATCAAATGGGGCGAGGTGGGCAAGGCCTGCAGCCCGTAACGGGGGGCGTGCGCGCCGGCAGGCGCCCGGAGGCCGACCTGGAACGGGCCCGCGGCGGGCGGCTGGATTTTGGCATGCGGGGCCTGAAGCTGGCCGGATTGGCTCGCGCAGCCCGCGGCCGCCAGAACGAGGGCGATCGCGAACGTGCGCCTTGCGAGGGTCGAGTGCACGGGGGTTCCTCCTTATCGGCAAACGGGAGCGGGTGGATCAGTAACCACGATCGATGCGCTGTCCCCACAGATCGAGCAGTGGCGTGGCGGACGGCTGCGGCACGAGGGGCACGGCGAAGGGCGCGCCCGGCGCGCCCGGCGGGCTCGGCGGCACTTGCTGGCCGTGGAGCGTGTAGGCGGAGTAATCGATCAAGAACTCCTGGTCGTCCGTGTTCGCCGCGATGCCCAGGGGATAGCTCTCGTTCGGAATGAACGGGCTCACCTGGAAGATGTCGCCCTCCTGGAAAGCCCAGCCCACGTGCCGGCCCATCACGTGCAGGTTGTCGCCCGCCTCGGGATTGACGCTCTCGGTGTAGCCCACCAGCCAGGTCATGCTCGCGTCGTTCGCCGCCACGACCGGAGTCTGCTGAACGCCGAACTGGTTGGAGATCACGCCCCAGCCGAGCACGCTGCCGTCGCCGTCCAGCCCGGAAGCGAGCACGTCGTAGTCGGCGTCGCCGTTGTTTCCGGAGGTGAACGGCAGCAGGAACTTGTCCGAGCTGGCGAGATAGGCGATGTCCCAGACGTATTGCCCGCCCTGGAGGTCCGACACGACGTAGTCGCTCGTCACGGGCACGCCGTTCGCGGCGAGGGTGCTGGCGTAGATGTCCCAGTTTTCGTCGAGGGCGTCGCTGTGGCCGTTGCGAAAATCGTCCCAGGCCACGACGTATCTTTGCTGTTGCGTGCCGAACGCGACCACCGGCTCTTCTTGATCGGCCGACTGGTAGCCGTGGTCCGGATCCGGCGCGCTGTTGCCGACCAGCGTCTCACTGGTGAGGTCAATCGTCTGATTGCCGTTGAAAGCCACGAGCCGCGCGTAGATGTCGTAATCGCCCGAGCGATTGTCTTCCCAGACCACCTCGACGCGATGATTGATCGGATCGACGGCCAGATTGGGCCAATCCTGAATGCCGGGCGCGGTCGAGATCGGCACCGCAGGCCCGATCAACGCACCCGAGTCGCTGATGCGCTGCAAGTAGACGTCGTTGCCGCTGGAGTCGAACTTCGTGTAGGCCACCACGAACTGGTTCAGCCAGGGCAAATAGCCGACCTTGGCGTTGGTGGTCGTGAAGGCGTAGTTGGCGATCGTGAAGTCGGGCACCTGGGTCTGGCCGTGGTCGTCCTTGATGCGGCCGCGCACACGAATGTTCGTGCCGTAATACTCGGTATAGACGGCGATGTAGGTGTTGTCTTGCGGGTTGTAGCCCAGATTGGGGGTATAGGCGCACGGCTGATTGTTGGCGTCGAGGAAGGCCGAGCCGATCAGATGCGGCGAGGTGGGCAAGGCCTGCAGGCCGTAGTGCGGGGCTTGCGCGCCAGCCGGCGCTTTGAGACCCGCGTGGAACGGGCTGTCGGCGGGCGGCCGAAGCACGTTCGCGTGGGGCGTCGGGGCCTGGGCCGTTTGGGCCGCGCAGCCCGTGGCCGCCAGGACGAGGGCGATCGCGAAACTGCGCTTTGCGAGTCTTGAATGCACGTAGTTTCTCCTTTTTGACGAATGGGCCTCCGGCAAGGCAGGCCCCGTTCTAGTAGCCTCGATCGACGCGCTGGCCCTCGATGTCGCTGTTGGAGCATGCGATGATCTGGGGCGTGACCGGCGCGCCGCTGATTCCCGAGCAGGGCCGCACGTAATCCACCAGGAACTCCTGGTCGTCGGTATTCGCGGCGATGCCGAGGTTGTCCTCGAACACCGGCTGCAGCGGGCTGATGTCGAAGACGTCGCCCAGCTGGAAGGCCCAGCCGACGTGGCGGCCCAGAATGCGGCTGTCGCCGTCGGCCTCCTGGTTGTTGAAGTCGTCCACGTAGCCCACGAGCCAGGTCCAGCTCGCGTTGTTCGCGGCCACGTCGGGCCAGTTTTGGTTGCCGAGCTGGTTGTCGATCGTGCCCCAGCCGAGCACCGTGCCGTCGCCGTCCAGGCCGGAAGCGAGCATGTCGGTGTCGGTGTCGCCGTTGTTGGCGGAAGTGAAGGCCAGCAAGAACTTGTCCGAGGCCGCCAGGTAGGCGATCGACGGCTCGTTTTGATCGCCTTCGAGGTTCGAGACGACGTACTGGTCGGTCACGGGCAGGCCGTTCGCGTCGAGGACCCGGGCCCAGACGTCGTCGCCGTCGATGGTTTCGTCGCGCTGGTCTTGCCAGGCGACCACGTACTTTTGCTGCTGCGTGCCGAAGTCGATCGTCGGCCACGACTGATGGGCCGACTGGTAACCGTTGTCGGGATCCGGCGGGCTGTTCGCGATCAGCGTCTCGTTGGTGAGGAACAGCGTCTGGTTGCCGTTGAAGGTCAGCAAGCGCCCGTACACGTCGAAGTCGCCCGAGCGATCGTCGTGCCAGACCACCTCGACGCGGTGATGGATCGGATCGACCGCCAGATCAGGCTCGCCGCGCTCGCCCGAAGCCGCGGAGACGAGGACCGGTGAACCGACGAGGGCCCCCGAGCTGCTGATGCGCTGAAAGTAGAGGCCCCAGGGGATCGCGTAGGGCGTGTCGTAAACGACCGCGAACTGATTCAGCCAGGGCAGGTAGACGGCCTTGCCGTTCTCCTTGAGCTCGCCATACGCGGAGACCTTGAAGTCGGGCACCTGCGTCTGGCCGAAGTGGTCCTTGATGCGCCCGTGGAGGCTGCCGTCGGCCAGATTGCGCCAGACGGCGAGGTAGGTGTCGTCCTGGCTGTCGAAGGCCAGAATCGGCGCGACGTTCAGCTTGGTGTTGCCCGGATTCGCATCGAGAAAGGCCGAACCGAGCAGATGCGGCGAAGTCGGCAATGCCTGCAAGCCGTAGCGCGGGGCATGCGCCCCGGGCGGTGCGGTGAGGCCGGGGTGAAAGAAGGTCGCCACCTTGCCGGGAGCGGGCATCAGGCCGGAACGGCTCGCACAGCCGGCGACGAGAAACAGCGTGAGGGCGAGCGTGGCTCGCGCGAATTTCAGGGACATGGGGGGTCTCCTTGCATCTGGCACACGGCGTGATCAATAGCCGCGGTCGACCCGCTGCCCGTAGACGTTGACGCCGAAGTAGAAGGTGGTGCAGCTGGCGTTGGGCAGATCGGG
This sequence comes from Oscillatoriaceae cyanobacterium, assembly GCA_036703175.1. GTDB lineage: Bacteria > Cyanobacteriota > Sericytochromatia > S15B-MN24 > JAQBPE01 > DATNPP01. The sequence goes on along the minus strand of DATNPP010000138.1, from coordinate 2,328 downwards.
CACGACCGCGTCGGGCGCGGTGCATTCGGTCTCCGGATTGGTCGGTTGGGTGTAGTCCATCAGGAACTCCTGGTCGTCCGTGTTCGCGGCGATGCCGATCGAGTCGAGGAAGTCCGGCTGCAGCGGGCTCACGTTGAAGACGTCGCCCAGCTGGAAGGCCCAGCCGACGTGGCGGCCCAGCACCCGGCTGTCGCCCTCCGCCTCCTGGTTGTTGAAGTCCTCGAGGAAGCCCACCAGCCAGGTCAGGCTCGCGTCGTTCGCCGCCACGTTGGGGCGGTGCTGATTGCCCAGGTTGTCGTCGAGCACGCCCCAGCCGAGCACCGTGCCGTCGCCGTCCAGTCCGGCGGCGAGCAAGTCCGTGTCGGTGTCGCCGTTGTTGGCCGAGGTGAAGGCCACCAGGAACTTGTCCGAGGCGGCCAGGTAGGCGATGGACGGGTCCTTTTGATCGCCCGCGAGGTTCGAGACCACGAAATTGCTCGTGACGGGCATGCCCGTCGCGCCGAGGGTCGTGGCATAGAGGTCCTCGCCCGCGTCGATGGCGTCGTTGTCCGCGCTGCGGGCGTCCTCCCAGACCACGACGTACGTTTGCTGCTGGGTGCCGAAGGCGATCGTCGGCGCGGTCTGGTCGGCCGTCCGGTAACCGTGATCGGGATCCGGTGGGCTGTTGCCGAGCAGCAGCTCGTTCGTCAGAAAGACGGTCTGATTGCCGTTGAAGCCCAGCAGGCGGCCGTAGATGTCGTAATCGCCCGAGCGCCTGTCTTGCCAGACGACCTCCAGACGATGGTTGATCGGATCGACCGCCAGGTCCGGGTACCTTTGCATTTCGCGCGCCGTCGACACCGGTATCGCCGCGCCGATCAGGGCGCCCGAGTCGCTGATGCGCTGCACGTAGATGTCCGTCCCGAAGGCGTCGTTGCTGGTGTTGTGCTGGTAGGCCACCGCGAACTGGTTCAACCACGGCAGGTACACGGCCTTGCCGTTGGTCTTGACGTCCCCTATCGCGGCGATCGTGAAGTCCGGGACTTGCGTCTGGCCCTGGCTGTCCTTGATGCGCGCGCGCACGCGATCGCCGCCCGAGCCGTCGTTCTGGTTCCAGACCGCGAGGTAGGTGTCGTCCTGGCTGTTGTAGGCCAGAATCGGCGACGTTTTCGTCACGCAACTGGCGGAAGTCGCGTCGAGAAAGGCCGCGCCGAGCAGGTGTGGTGACGTGTAGAGGGCTTGCAGAGCATAAGGGACGGCCTGGGCGCCGGACGGCGCCGCGAGACGGCCATGCAGCAGGCCGGCGGCAGGCGGCGTTCCGCTTTGAATCGGCGCCAGGGCGGTCTGCCCCGCGCAACCGGCGGCCAGCACGACGGCGACGGCCAGCGACCACCGCGCATGTATCGAGCGCATGAGCTGTCTCCTTTTTCCGCAAGAGGTGGCGCCGTCGGGTCCGAAGCTTCACGATCGCCGACCCAAGTATCTCGAAACGAGACGTCGGCATCATGGCCGCAACGCCAAATCATCCTTGTCGCAAAGCGTGACCGGCCCGCGATCGCAAGCGTGGTCAGCGGTCCCGAGCAATTGCGATTTGACCTTGTGATGTTATGTCATCATGAGATAAACTCTTGGGCACGCCGCACACAGGTCAGTCAGGAGGTCGCCATGTCCGCATCCGCTTCGAAGCAGCAATCGCTGGCGCGGCGCGCGCTCGCGCATGCGAGCGCCGGCCGCATGGAGGCGGCGCTCGAGGTACTGGGCGACGCCTGTGGCATGGAAGGCGGCCACCGGGCGGCGTTCGAGCCGTTGATCGCACAGGCCCAGGAAGACGGCCAGCTGCCGCTGGCGGAGCGCATGATGCTCGACTACGCGCGTCAGTCGCGCTCGCGCGCGGTTCACGCGGACCTCGCGGCCTTGTTTCGCGCCAACGCGCGCTGGGAGTACCTCAAAGAACTGGACACGCCGCTCAGCCCGGCGCAGATTCGGGCGATCGCGCTGCGCCGCTTCGAAGCCGGCGAGTACGGCATGGCGCGCAAGCTGCTGCGCAGCTACCTCGAGCGCGCCGAGGCGGACAGCGAGGTGCTGCGCCTGCTCGGCTTGCTCGCGGAGGACTCGCACGAGCTCGCACAGGCCGAGGCCTGTTACCGGCATGCCCAGGCCCTCGAAAAGCCCCCCGGCAGCGCGACGCTCGAGCTGGGAACCTTCTACTGGCGCCACGGCCGCGACGCCGAGGCGCGCCGCTGGCTCGAAGCCGCGCTGAAAACTACCCCCGGCGATTTGCACGTGGCGGGGCTGTTGGCCTCGACGCGCGCGGCCCTCGGCGAGGTCGCTACCCTGCCGACGCTTTTC
>DATNPP010000124.1:0-3271 GCA_036703175.1 Oscillatoriaceae cyanobacterium | reverse complement strand
GCCGTCCCGGCCTCGCGCCCAAGGTGATCATCTACAAGATGCGCCCCAAGAAGCACTACCGCCGCAAGCGGGGTCACCGCCAGCCGTTCACGCGCGTGCTGGTCGAGTCGATCAAAGGTTAGAAAGGAAGCGGACCCATGGCCCATAAAAAAGGCGTAGGCTCTACCCGCAACGGTCGCGACTCGAATCCGAAGATGCTCGGCGTCAAGAAGTACGGCGGCGAGTTCGTGATCCCCGGCAACATCATCGTGCGTCAGCGCGGCACCAAGATCCATCCCGGCGCCAACGTCGGCATGGGCAAGGACCACACCATCTTCGCCATGATCGAAGGCAACGTGCTCTTCGAGCACAAGGGTGCCAAGGGCAAGAAGGTCAGCGTCGTGCCGCTGGCGGTCACGGTCTAGCCTACAATTCGTGAGGGTCGCGCGGTCCGCCGCGCGGCCCTTTCTTTTTCACAAAGTTTTCCCCTGACGCTATAATCAGCGGATTCGCAGCTCGATTTCGAGCCGTGCCCCAAAGAAGTTCGAGCACCTGATGTTTATCGATCACGCCAAAATATTCGTCCGCTCCGGCAAAGGCGGCGACGGTGCCGTCATGTGGCGCCGTGAGAAGTACGTCGCGGCCGGCGGCCCCGCGGGCGGCGACGGAGGCCGCGGCGGCAGCGTTTTCCTCGTCGCCACCGAGGATCTCAACACGCTGCTGGACTTCCGCTACACCCGCAAGTTCATCGCGCCCGAGGGCGAAAAGGGCGGCCCCAAGAACATGCACGGCAAGGACGGGCTGGACGTGGAGGTGCGCGTGCCGGTGGGCACGGTCGTCAAGGACGTGCCCTCGGGCGCGATTCTGGCGGACCTGCACGAGCCCGGCGCCCGCTTTCTGGCCGCCAAGGGCGGCCGCGGCGGCCGCGGCAACGCCCACTTCGCCACGCCCACGCGCAAGGCGCCTCAATTCGCCGAGCCCGGCGGCCCCTCCGAAGAGCACGAGCTCGCGCTCGAGCTGAAGCTGCTGGCCGACGTCGGCCTGGTGGGATTGCCCAACGCCGGCAAGTCCTCGCTCATTGGCGCCGTCTCGGCCGCGCGGCCGAAAGTCGCGGATTACCCTTTTACGACGCTCGAGCCGCATCTGGGCGTGATTCACTTCGCCCCCGGCGACAACGTCGTGATGGCGGACATTCCGGGCCTCGTCGAGGGCGCGAGCGCGGGCGTGGGCCTGGGCCACGAGTTTTTGCGCCACGTGGAGCGCTGCCGCGTGCTGGTGCACCTGCTGGACCTCTCGGGCGGGCTCGAGGGCCGCGATCCGCTGGACGACTTCCGCGTGATCAACGCCGAATTGCAGCGCTACAGCCCCGAGCTCGCCGCACGGCCCATGCTGGTCTGGCTCAACAAGACCGACCTGCCCGAGGCGCGCGCGCATCTCGAACGCGTCGAGGCGACCCTCAAGCAAGAAGGCTACACCGCTTTCGCCGGCTCGGCGGCCACCCGCGAGGGGCTCGAACCGTTCCTCAACGAGCTGCATCGCCTGGTGCGCACGCTGCCGCCGCCCGTGATCTTCACGCCGACGCCGGTGCCTCAGGTGGAAGAAGTCGAGGAGCCCGTGCGCATCACGCACGAGAAGGACCGCTGGCTCGTCACCCACGCGAAGCTGGAGCGACAGATCTCGCATCTGAATCCGGAATCCGCCGAGGCGATGGTGCGTTTCCACAAGCTGCTCGACGAGTACGGCGTGATCACGCAGCTGCGGGAGATGGGAGTGCAGGATGGGGACGACGTCTCGATCGGCGACTTCGACTTCGAGTTCATCGACTGAGCGCCGCGTGCTGGTCGTCAAGATCGGCACCAGCACGATCATGGGCGCGAAAGGCCCGGATGCGGCCCTGATGGGCCGTCTGGCCGACGTGCTCGCGACGCTCACCGAGCGCCATCGCGTCGTGGTCGTGAGCTCGGGCGCGGTCGGCACGGGACGCTGGCGGCTCAATCTCAAGGGCCGCCCCAGAAGCATTCCGGAGAAACAGGCCGCCGCCGCGGTCGGGCAGGGCATCTTGATGCACCTCTACGAGCGGCTGCTGTCCGAGCGCGGGCTCACGAGCGCGCAGTTGCTGCTGACGCGCCAGGATCTCGGCGATCGCCAGCGCTACGTGAACGCGAGCAACACGCTCGGCGTGCTGCTCGCCGCCAATCCGCCGGTGATTCCGATCATCAACGAGAACGACTCGGTGGCGATCGACGAGCTCAAGTTCGGCGACAACGACACGCTCTCGGCCCTGGTCGCCGTGCTGGTCGACGCCGAGCGGCTCTTCATCCTCTCGGACATCGACGGCCTCTACGAGGCCGATCCGCGCCGGCATCCGGAGGCCGCGCGCATTCCGAGCGTCGCGGCGATCACGCCCGAGATCGAGGCCCTCGCCGGCGATGCGGGCTCGGATCTCGGCACGGGCGGCATGGCGACCAAGGTGCTGGCCGCGCGCATCGCGACCTCGTGCGGCATTCCGCTGGTGCTGCTCGACGGCCGCTCGCCCGAGCTGATGCTCGATAGCCTCGCGGGCGAAGCCGTCGGCACGACCTTCCAGGCGAGCCCCAATCGCCTCGAGGGGCGCAAGCGCTGGCTGGCCTTCGGCGGCCGTCTGGAGGGCCGCCTCACGCTGGACGACGGGGCGATCGCGGCGATCGCGACCCACGGCAAGAGCCTGCTGCCCGCCGGCATCCGCGAGGTGCGCGGCGAGTTCGGCCCCGGCGCGCTGGTCGCGCTGATGGACGCGAACGGCCGCGAGGTCGCGCGCGGGCTGACCAACTACGCCTCCGAGGAGCTCGCGCGCATACAGGGCCGGCAGAGCGCCGAAATCGAGGGCGTGCTCGGCCACAAGCACTACGACGAGGCGATCCACCGCAACAACCTGGTGCTGCGCTAGCGGCTCGGGTGGCTCAATGGCGCCATCGGCGTTATACTGCCCGTATGCCACGTCGCGTCGCCCTCTTTGGCGGAACTTTCGATCCGATCCACCTCGGCCACCTCGCCGCGGCCCGCGCCGCGCTCGATTCGGGCGTCGTGGACGAAGTGATCTTCGTGCCCGCCGGCCAACCGCCGCACAAGCCCCAGGGCGCCCGGGCCGACGCCGCCTCGCGCTGGCTGATGACCGTCCTCGCCACGCTCGACGAGCCCGCCTTTCGCGTCGCGCGCTGGGAGTTCGATCGTCCCGGCAAGTCCTACGCCGTCGACACGCTGCGCATGGCGCGCGCCGAGCTCGGCGACGCCGAGCTCTACTGGGTCATCGGCA
>DATNPP010000109.1:0-8815 GCA_036703175.1 Oscillatoriaceae cyanobacterium | reverse complement strand
GGAAGCTTAGCTCAGCGGTTAGAGCAGGGGACTCATATGCAAATGTGACCCGTACCGGTGACGGTGCGCGGAAAAACTCCGAATATGCTGGAAAGCCCTTAGAGCCTCACGTACCAGCCAGGTGACAATCGGCGAGGATTGGGTGATCAGCAGGGACAGCCCGCAAGGGAAGCCCTCAGAGACTACCAAGGAGGATCTGGGTTCAGATCGTGGTATAGTCCGACCTGCATGGAAACATGCAGCTAACACCAGTGAATCCCTTGGTCGTGGGTTCGAATCCCACAGCTTCCACTTACCCTCCGCAAAAAGCCCCTTCCGTGCGTTCGGAAGGGGCTCACGTCTTTTCTTGGAACGAAGGCCTAGTTCTGCTCGGCGCAGGTGATGTCCTGGCCCTGGATCAAACCGCCGCGGATGCGGTCGGCGATGAACTGGGCGAGTTGCTCTTGCATGTGGCCCTTGAGGCCCTTGAAGTGGATGCCGTACAGGGGCTCGTCCTGGTCGCCGTCGACCACGCGCACGAGCTCGCTGATCGTCGAGACTTGCGGCAGTCCGGGCAGGCTCAATCGCACCATGAGGGGATCGCCGATGCTGCCCAAGGATTGGGGCGTCTTCACCAGACAGCCGTTGGCGCTGATGTTCTCGGTCTGCACGTTGACGGCGCACTGAATGCCGTGGCGCATGGGAATGACGGCCATGCCCGCCTCGAAGGCGATGCGCACGAAGGCGCGGCGCTGGAAGCGGCGGCAGGCCAGCTCGTCGGGGCGCTCCACGAACCACCAGTGGTCGTAGACGGCGTTCGCGGACGCCGGCACTTCCCACGCGAAATTGCGGAAGCCGAAAGACAGCGTCACCCGCTCAGGCGTGAACTCGTCCGACACGAGCTCGTTCGGAACGCGAAGCACGATCGTCTCGTGGTTGACGTCCAACACGCGCACGAAGTACTGCGGACCGCCCTCGCGCAGGCTCAACTTGACATCGTATCCGACCGGAATGTCGACGCTCGGCATCGTGCGACGTTAACTCCTGTATAACTCCAGAATAAAACTCCGTAAACATTTAACCACTCAAGCGCATTCACGTCCAGTCGTTCGCCTGTTCGAAATGTCGACAAAGTGCCGCGATGCCTCTTGTCGCCGAGCTTAGCGGCATTTATACTGGACGAGCGTCCTGAGATCAGAAAGGGATCGGCCATGAGCTTCAGCCCCGGGCCTCGCGCCTACAACCTGTTTCCGCGCCTCGTCGGCAGCATGGACGGCTGGACGCATCACTTCGCGCGCATCAAGGCCATGGGCTTCGACTGGCTCTACGTGAACCCGTTTCATTTCGCGGGCTATTCGGGCAGCCTCTACGCGATCAAGGATTACTACGCCTTCCACCCGATGTTCGTGGACGACAATTTGCCGCTGAGCCATCAGGAACAGTTCGAAGCCATGCTGGCGGCCGCGCATGCCAACGGGCTGAAGTTCATGATGGACCTCGTCGTGAACCACACGGCCTTCGACAACGCGCTGGTGACCGAGCATCCCGAGTGGTTCGAGCAGGACGAGGCGGGCCAGGTGAAGCACCCCGGCTGCCAGGACGGCGACAACTGGGTCGAATGGGGCGATCTGGCGCAGGTGCGCAACGCGGACTCCTGCGATCGCGCGGGGCTCTGGGGCTACTGGCGCGCGCTGGTGCTGCATTACCTGGCCCTCGGCGTCGACGGCTTCCGCTGCGACGCCGCCTACCACGTGCCGTCCGGACTCTGGCGGTATCTGATCGACGCGGCCAAGGCCGAGCATCCGCACGCGCGCTTCTTCGGCGAGACGCTGGGCTGCCGCCCCTGGGAGCTGATCGAGGTCGCCGACAGCGGCTTCGACTACGTCTTCAACAGCGTGCGCTGGTGGGATTACAAGGCGCCCTGGTTCCTGGAGGCGCACGCCCGCGTGGTCGGCGCCGCGCCCTCGATCGGCTTTCCGGAGAGCCACGACACGGTGCGCCTGGCCGAAGAGCTCGACGGCAACGTGCTCGCCTTGCAGCAGCGCTACACGTTCGCCGCGCTCGTGAGCACGGGCGTGATGATGCCAATCGGCTTCGAGTACGGCTTCCGCAAGCGCCTGGACGTGGTCACGACCTTCCCGTCCGATTGGGAGACGCCCGAAGCGGATCTCAGCGACCATATCGCGCGCGTGAACGCCCTCAAGGCCTCGGCCCGCGTCTTCAACGAGGACGGCACGCTGCTGCCGGTGCCGACCGGCAATCCCAAGCTGCTCGCCTATGCCAAGAGCACGCTCGACGCCCGCGCCAAGGCGCTGTTCGTGATCAACACCGACCTGGAGGAATGGCAGGAAGTCCACATTGCGAGCGTCGCCGACGCGATCGGCACGCGCCGGCTCGAGGACGTCTCGCTCGACAACCGCTGGGAGACGATCGGCGAGGACCTGACGGGCCGCATCGCACCGGGGGCCTGTCAGGTCCTGCTGGGCAGCCTGGCGCCGGAGGCGGCCACGCTGGTCGTGAGCGGCTAGCTCTCCTCGGAAGTCGCTTCCGACGATTCCGACGATTCCGCAGCGGGAGCCTCTTCGGCCGGCTGCTCGACCTTTTTCGCGCGGCCGCGCCGCACGGCGGGCTGCAGTGAGGTGAGCGTCATCGGCTGTGGCTTGGGCGGGTTCAGCACGCGGTTGACCTGCTCGAGGATCGCCGCCTTCTGCTTCTCCAGCGCGCCCTCGCCGCCGTCCTTGAGCGCTTGAAGCTCGAACGAGGCGAAGTAGGAGGTCTGCAGCAGCTTGCCCTGACGGTAAATGGACAGAGAGCCGCGATCGTTGCCCGAGTAACGCACCTCGGCGTCGCCCTCGAACTTGTCCAGCTCGGGCTTGAGCGCGTCGTGCAGCCAGCTCAGGGGATCGAGCACAGGGGCATCTTTGGCCATGACGTTTCTCCTCCTATTCGGGAATGGTGCATTTTACCACCTTTGCCCGTTGGAGGAAAACGCTAGGAGCCGAGCGCCACTCCAGCCATCGGCAGGCTCAAAAGCGCCGTCGTGCCTTCGCCTTGCGTCGAGCGCAGCTCGATGCGGCCGTTGTGGCGCTCGACGATGCTGTAGGCGGTCGTCAAGCCGAGGCCCGTGCCCTCGCCGACCGGTCGCGTGGTGAAGAACGGATCGAAGACCTTGGGCAGGTTTTCCTCGGGAATGCCCACGCCGGTGTCGCGCACGGTGACGATCGCCTGCTCGCCCTCCTGGCGCAACGTGATGTGCACCTCGCCCTCGTGGGCGATCGCCTGGCAGGCGTTCGTGAGCAACGCCAGAAAGGCCTGATTGAGCTGCTTGCCGAGGACCGTGACCTCGGGCAGCGCGGCGAGCTCGGTCGAGATGCGCACCTTGTCCGCGAAGCGGCCCTGAATCAGCGCAATCGTGCTCTCCAGGCTCGCTCTTAGGTCGACCGGCTTGAGCTCGGCCTCGTCGTGGCCGCTGAAGAGCTTGAGGTCCTCGACGATGCGCTGCGAGCGCGTGGTGCCCTTGAGCGCGCTCTCGATGATCTTCTGCAGATCCTGCGCCATGTACTCGTAGTCCAGATCGTCTTTCAGGCGCGCGATTTCGGCATCGCCCGGCAGCTTCTTGTCGTAGAGGGCCAATAGCTCCTCGATCGACTTCAGGTACGTGTCGCGCAGCACCTTGAGGTTGCCGTGAATGAAGTTCAGCGGATTGTTGAGCTCGTGCGCCACGCCCGCGACCATCTGACCCAGCGAAGCCATCTTCTCGGACTGCACCAGCTGCGCTTGGGTCTTCTGCAAGGCGTGCAAAGCTTCTTGCAACTCGGCGGTGCGCGCCTTGACCTTCTCTTCCAAGCCCGCGTTCAATTCGCGGATCGTCTGGTACGACTGCGCCGTTTCGAGCGCCAGCGCGACCTGCGAGGCGATGCCCTCGAGCAGTTCGAGGTCGCGCGGGCCAAAGGTGCGGTTCACGCTCTGGCTGCTGACGTAGAGCACACCGCGGATCTCCTGGCCGGCGCGCAGCGGCACGCACATCAACGAGCGCAGCTGCAGGTCCATGATGCTCGCCTGCGTCGCGAAGCGGGCGTCTTCTTGCGTGTCCAGAATCGAGAGCGAGCGGCCTTCTTCGAGCACCTGATTGACCACGCTCTGGCTCACGCGCAGATCGTCGACCTCGCGGCCCTGACGATCGAGAGTCGCGAGGCGCTCGGGGCCCCAGAAAACGGCTCCTTGCTCCGCCTCGGAGAGCTCCAGCGCCTGGACGAGCACCATGCGCAGAATCTGCGGCAGGTCCATCGTCGCCGAGATCATGCGCGACAGTTCGTTCAACATCGCGAGGTGATGGGCGTCCGCGCGGGACTTGCGGAAGCCGCGATCCTTGGTCAACACGAGCGCCAGATCAGACGCGGCCGTGCGCAGCAAATCGGCGCGGACGGCGCCTTGCGCGCGGCCCACGAAGAGCACGCCGTAGAGCGTTTCGTCGATCAGCAGCGGCAGCCCCAATCCCGACAAATCCGGCTCGTCGAGGGCGCATTCCGCGCGATCGTAGCGCACGCGCTCCAGGGCGTAGCGCGCCTGATCCGCGCCTTCACCGGCGCTGAGCGTGGCGATCGCCTGGCCGTCGTCGTCGAGGATCTGCAACAGGGCGCGATCGCCCTGCGCATTGGTCATGAGCCAATCCAGCACCGCTTGCCCGGCCGTGCCGTCGAGCACCTCCGCGGCCGCGAGCAGCGCCCGCCAGGTCTCGCACTCGTTCCCCGGCGCCGTCCCGCCCGAGCCTTCCTTCGGGCACTCCAAGGTCATGAACAACAAGCCGTGCTCGGTGAGGCCCATGTCGTAAACTTCCCAGGCGCCGTCGGGCACGAGCCCCGGGGTGCGGCGGAATTCCTGCTTGAAGCGGTGCAGGCGCGGCGGCGCGATCGGGTGGTCGCCGTCCAGAATCTTGATCGCCACCTCACGCTGGCGCTGGCGATCGAAGGCCCGGAAGACATCGCCCATGCCGCCGGTCCAGAGCGTGTCCTGCAGCTCGTAGCGATTGTTGATGGTCTTGGCGTCCGCCGCGAAGTTGCCCATGGCCGTCTCCGCTACAGCTCGTAGGGCATGCCGTCGGCATCCATATCGATCACGCCCTCGATCGGCAACACGATCGTGAAGGTCGTGCCGACCTCCGGCGCGGATTCGACCTCCAATCGACCGCCGTGCTTCTCGACGATGCGCTTGGTGATCGGCAGCCCGAGCCCCGTGCCGTCGGCGGCGGACTTGGTCGAGAAGTAGGGCTCGAAGATGCGCGGCAGCACGTCGGCTTCGATGCCCGTGCCGGTATCGCTGATGCGCAGCGTGACCTGATCGGCGTCCGCGTCGCTCGAGATGCGCACTTCGCCGCGATTGGGGATCGCCTGACAGGCGTTGATGAGCAGGTTCATGAAGACCTGCTGAATCTGGCCGGCCACGCCCATGATGGGCGGCAGCCGCTCGATGTCGAGCACGAAGTTGATGCGATTGCGGTACGTGCTCTCGACGAGGCGCACCGTCGAGACGAGGCGATCGCGCAGATCGATCGGCCCGATTTCGGGGCTGTTGGAGGCCGAGTAGCGGCGCAGCTCGTCCACCAGATTGAGCGCCCGCGTGGCCCCCTCCTGAACGCTCGCGAGAATGCGTCCGAGATCTTGCGACAGGTAAGGCCAGTCGATCTCTTCGCGATACCCGGCAATCTCGGCCGTGCTGCACTGCAGCTGCTCGTAGAGGCCGATCAGGTGCTGTTGCTGCTGCACGTACTCCGCGAGCACCTGCAGGTTCGTGTTCACGATCGTGAGCGGATTGTTCATCTCGTGAATCACGCCCGCCACGAGCTGGCCGAGCGTGTGCAATCGCTCGGACTGAACGAGCTGACCGGTGTTGGCGGGGCGGCGCGGCAAGCTCATGAAGCCTCCTGTGGCGCGGAGCGCATCGGGCGCCCGCCGATCAATGCCGCCATCAGCTGCACGAAAGGCAGGCCTTGCGGCGCGTCGAGCGCGACGTCGAGCTCGAACTGATTCTCCGTAATGGCGTTATACCCGGACACCTTGCCCTGCAACGCGATGCCCTGTCCGTCCTGGCCCATGGCCGGAGGATAGAGCGTAAGCTGCACGGGCGAGTTGAAGTGCGGCTCGATGTTGACGCCCTTCAATCGCACGCCCTCGGCGCTCAGCTCGACCGCCTCGGCGAGGCGCATGAACTGGCCCGGATACATGTAGCGCACGCGCATGTTGGCGCCGATCGCGCTCACGACGGCGCGCTCCTCGAGCGTGGCCGTGCCGACCGGCACCAGCGAGATGCCTTGCTCGTTTTCTTCCTCGACGAGCATCACCTGGCGATAGATGTCCTTCTCACACGGAAAGATCATCTCGACTTTCGTGCCGACGGGCCCGAGCGTGTCGGGCTTCTCTTTATCCAAATAGACGGTGTTGTACTGGTCGATGAAGCGCAGCTTGCCGACGATGCGCGCCTCGCCCGCCGTGACGGCAATCGGCGCGTTGAGGGCCGGCTGAGGCCGGCGCAATCCCGCGAGCGTCTTGAGCAGCACGTTCAGCTCGACCGGCTTGAGCAAAAAGCCCTCGGCCCCCAGCTTGAAAGCGCTGCTGACCGCGAGCGGTGCGCTGTTGCGGCTCACCACCACGACGGGCACACGCCGCAGTCGCGGATTGGCCTTGAGCGCGCCGAGCACCTCGAGCCCGCTGGGGCCCTCGACCTCGGTGTCCAGAATGACGGCTTGCGTGCGGCCCGCCTCGGCGAGCTCGAGCACCTGCGCGCCGGTCTCCGAGACGATCACCTCGTAGCCCTCGCGGTTCAGAATGCTCGACATCGAGCGGCGAAAGAGATCCGACTTGTCCGCCAGGATTACTTGGGGCATGCGATCGCCTCAGCGTTGTCGCCGATCACCTCCAGAAAACGCGCCACCAGGGTCGGATCCAGCTCGCTGCCCTGACGCGCCGCCAGCGCCTCGCGCGCCTCGGCGAACGCCAGGCCGCTCACGCCGGGGACGCCCTGCACCAGGGCATCGAAGGTCGCCGCCACGCTCAGAATACGGGCCAGAAGGGGAATCTCGTCGCCCGCGAGGCCGCGCGGGCCCGAGCCGTCGTGGCGCTCGCGGACGAGCTCGAGCAGCGGCATGGCCTTGAGGAAGAAGGGCAGCGGCATCAACAGCTCCTCGGCCAGCAGCGGATGGTTCGCGAGCTGTTGCTGCGCGTCCGCGTCGAGCTGGTCGAACGGCGTGTTGAGCAGGCGATCGGGCAGCACCAGCAAGCCGAGCTGGTGCAGATACGCGGCGGCCTCGAGCTGGAACATCTCCTCGCCGAAGAGGCGCAGCTCGCGCGCGATCAGCGTCGCGTACTCCTTGGTGCGATGCGCATGGCCGACGAGGTGCGGCGCGCGCTCCTCGAGCTTGGCGACGAGGTTCGAGAAGGCCGAGAGCAACATGGCCTCGTCGTTGCGGTAATCCGCCAGCATGCGCTTGTTGTCGAGCGTCAGCTGATAGGCTTCGAGCGCACGCCGAACCACGAGCTTGAGCTCGTCGGGATCCCAGGGCTTCGCGAGGTACTGGTAGATGTGCCCGGAGTTGATCGCCGAGATGATGTCCTTGACGTCCGAGTAGGCCGTCAACAGCAAGCGGATCTGGTCCGGATTGCGCATGTAGGCCTGGCCGAGCAGCTCGGCGCCGGTCATTTGCGGCATGCGCTGGTCCGAGATGATCATGTCGACGGCCATGTTGTCCAGGACGTCGAGGGCTTCGGGGCCGCTGCTCGCGGAGAAGACGTTGTATTCGCGGCGCAGCACGCGCTCGAGCAAGAGCAGGTTGTCCGGCTCATCGTCCACGACCAGCACGGTGTACTTCTTCGACAAGCCCCCCTCCTTCCAGGCGTGCGGAACCACGTTCCCAGGTTAATCCATCCGCGGATAGCAGTCAAGTAAATCCTAGCGCCGAAAACTCGCTCCAGGCGAGCCTTCGGCGACTCGCCCGGCACTCGCCAAGCAGGCGAACGTCTCTTCGGTGGCCGGCGTGCCGGAATCGCCCGGCTCCGCTATAATGGGGCTTTCGCACGAGAGGAGCCCCGCATGCCGACCACGCTGGAACTGGAACCCCTGATTACGCGCGCCTTCGCCGATCGCGAGCTGCTCAAGCAAGCCGAGACGCGCGCGGCGGTCGAAGAGGTGATCGCGCGACTGGATCGCGGCGAGCTGCGCGTGGCCGAGAAGAGCGACGGCGAATGGAAGGTCAACGCCTGGGTGAAAGAGGCGATTCTGCTCTACTTCGCTTCGCGGCCGCTCGAGCCGATGGAAATGGGCGCGCTGAGCTTCTACGACAAGGTTCCGACCAAGCGCAACTACGCCGAGGCCGGCGTGCGCTGCGTGCCGCCGGGCGTGGCCCGTTACGGCAGCTTCCTCGAGCCCGGCTGCGTGCTGATGCCCGGCTACGTGAACATCGGCGCGCACGTGGGCGCCGGCACCATGGTCGACACCTGGGCCACGGTCGGTTCGTGCGCGCAGGTCGGCAAGGGCGTGCACCTCTCGGGCGGCGTCGGCATCGGCGGCGTGCTCGAGCCGCCCACGGCCAGCCCGGTGATCGTCGAGGACGGCTGCTTTCTCGGCAGCCGCTGCATCGTGGTCGAGGGCGTGGTGGTCGAAGAAGAGGCCGTGCTGGGCGCGAACGTCGTGCTGACGGCCTCGACGCCTATTGTCGACGTGACGGGCGAGAGCCCCGTCGTGACCAAGGGCCGCGTGCCGGCCCGTTCGGTCGTGATTCCCGGCACGATGCCCAAGGATTTCCCGGCCGGCGCTTTCCAGGTGCCCTGCGCGCTGATCATCGGGA
>DATNPP010000553.1:0-3583 GCA_036703175.1 Oscillatoriaceae cyanobacterium | reverse complement strand
AACCAGCGATCGTGGCTCACCACCACCGCGCAGCCCGCGAAGTTGAGCAGCGCCTCTTCGAGCGCGCGCAGCGTGTCGACGTCGAGGTCGTTGGTCGGCTCGTCGAGCAGCACCACGTTGCCGCCCTTTTGCAGCGTCACGGCCATGTGCACGCGGTTGCGCTCGCCGCCCGAGAGGTCGCCGACGCGCTTCTGCTGATCCGACCCGCGGAAGTTGAAGCTCGCCACGTAAGCGCGGCTCGCGATCTCGCGGTTGCCGACCTTGACCTTCTCCTGGCCGCCCGAGATTTCCTCCCAGACGCTCTTGGCGGGATCGAGCGCGTCGCGGGTCTGATCGACGTAAGCCAGGCTCACGGTCTCACCGATCTTCAACGTGCCGGCATCCGGCTGCTCGGTGCCCATGATCATGCGCATGAGCGTGGACTTGCCGGCGCCGTTGGGACCAATCACGCCCACGATGCCACCAGGCGGCAGCTCGAAGCTGAAGTTCTCGAACAGCAGCTTGTCGCCGTAGGCCTTCGTGAGGTTCTTGGCCTCGAAAACGACGTCGCCGAGGCGCGGTCCGGGCGGAATGTAGATCTCGACGCTGTCTTGTTTCACTTGCGATTGCTGCGCGACCAGGTTCTCGTAGTTCTTGAGGCGCGCCTTGCTCTTGGTGCCGCGGCCCTTCGGGTTCGTGCGCACCCACTCGAGCTCTTGCTCCAGGGTCTTCTGGCGCGCCGAGGCCTGCTTCTCTTCTTGCTGCAAGCGGCGCTGCTTCTGCTCGAGCCAGCCCGTGTAGTTGCCCTCGAAGGGGTAGCCCGAGCCGGCGTGCAGCTCGAGAATCCAGCCCGCGACGTTGTCCAGGAAGTAGCGATCGTGCGTCACGGCGACGACGGTGCCCTTGTACTGGTGCAGATGCTGCTCGAGCCACTCGACGGACTCGGCGTCCAGGTGGTTGGTGGGCTCGTCGAGCAGCAGCAGATCCGGCGCCGAGAGCAGCAGACGGCACAGCGCCACGCGGCGCTTCTCACCGCCCGAGAGGTTCGTCACGGGCAGATCGCCGTCCGGCACGCGCAGCGCGTCCATGGCGACCTCGATCATGTTGTCGACGTTCCAACCGTCGACGGCGTCGATCTCTTCTTGCAGACGCGCGAACTCGTCGGCCGTCTCGTCCGTGTAGTTCGCGGCGAGCTCCTCGAAGCGCGTGATCTTGGACTTGATGTGCGCCAGGCCGTCCTCGACGTTCTCGCGCACGGTCTTGGCCGGATCGAGCTGCGGCTCCTGGGCCAGATAGCCTACGGTCGCGCCGTCGGCGAGGCGGGCTTCGCCCTGGAAGTTGGTGTCGACGCCGGCCATGATGCGCAGCAGCGTGGACTTACCGGCGCCGTTCGAGCCGAGCACGCCGATCTTGGCGCCGGGCAGGAAGGCGAGCGTGATGTCTTTGAGCACTTCACGCTTGGGAGGCACCACCTTCGTCATGCGGTGCATGGTGAAAACGTATTGATAGGCTGGCAAAAAAGAACCCTCTTCTCTCGTGCTCCGTGCTTGCCAGATACGGCCCGGCGCGGCAGCAGCGTTCTCCAGTATACCAACTGGAGGCCCGAGCCGTCAGCGCGACGGCAGCGTCGCTGGAGTATAGAAGGGATTGTGGGCGCGCTCGTCGGACACGTGCGTGTTGGGCCCATGGCCCGGATAGAGTCGCGTGTCGTCCGGCAGCGTGAGAATTTCGCGCCCGACGCCCGTGACCAGCGCGGTGTAATCCACGTTCGCGCGGCCCAGCGAGCCGGCGAAGAGCGAATCGCCCACGAACGCGGCGCCCGGCAGCACGTAGCTGACGCCGCCCGGCGTGTGGCCCGTCGTCGAGCGGACCTCGATTTCGGCCTTGCCGAACGGCACGCGCTCGCCGCCCGAGACGGCCTGTTCCTGGCCGTTCAGGCCGCTCACCATGTGGCGATCGCCCTTCGCGATCAGCACCTGCGCACCCGTGCCCTCGCGCACGCGCGCGAGCCCGCCCCAGTGATCCGGATGCCCGTGCGTCACGGCGATGTAGCGGACCTTGGCGCCCAGGCCGTCCAGCCAGGTGAGCAGGCGATCGCCCTCCGCGCCCGGGTCGAAGAGCACGGCCTCGCCCGTGTCGCGCCAGATGGCCACGTGCGCGTTCGAGGTCCAGCCGCGCTGGTCGGCGACGGTCAGCGTGGCGAAGCGCAGCGGCGAAGTGGTGTCTTCGACGGGTGATGGGCGGTAGCGATCGCGGGCGACCGCCACGAGCTTGGCCGCATCGAGCCCCAGCGCACCAGCGAGGCGCACGAGTGTATCATCATCCTCCGGCACCCACGCGTCGCCCTCGAGGCGTTCGAGCGCATCCGGCGCGATCCCGGTGGATTCGGCGACGGCCGCGACGGAGCGCTTCAATCCGAAGCGGGCCTTGCCCGCGATGTCGCCCAGGGTGTCTTCCAGCGCGCCCATGTCACCCTCCTAAAAAGCGAGCCCCTTTGAAGGAGCTCGCGAGGCGGAGGCGTGTAGGAATCGAACCCACCCGGGCACGCGTGACGTACCCAACCTGGTTTTGAAGACCAGTGGGCCCACCAGGACCCCTTCGCCTCCCAAGGGCACCAAGTCTAACATTGCGCCCGCTTGATGTCCATGAAGCAGTGGGGCATTTGTTGACATCTCCACAGAGGCGTGTCTCCGCGTGTCGAATGCCGCCGTAACAGATCTTCCGGACGTAGGCCCGTATCCTTCGCAATCTTAGCGAGGATGGCAGGACCGAGTTCTTCGTTGTAATGGAAGGCAAATCGGTAAGGGGGCCAGAAGAGTCGGGTCAGTGTCTTATGAGAACCCGTCTGGCGCGCAACTTTCCATCCGATGCGAATCAACGTTGCCAGCACACGCTTGGCCTTGGAGGCGGTCAGGTGCTCACGCGGGTTCTGTCGGAATCTCGAAGGTGATCGAGGGTTCGGGCTGCAACTCGCCTTGTTCGATGGCGTCTGCGATGACGTGGAGTGCGAGGATTTGCACTTTGGTCAGCGCCTCGTCACGGGTACCGCCGTATACCATGACGCCAGGAACTGCTGGCACATCAGCGATCCAGCGGCCATCTTCTTCTCGGTCGAACTCGACGATCAGGTTCATGGGCAGCCTCTCCTACGATCATTTTACCATCAAGCCCGAGGTACCTCGCTTCAGAGTGCCCTCGCCAGTTTGAGTAACAGCCGCCTTTGCTCGTCGTTCAGCGTTGGACCTGACCCGGTTTGGTGCCACGGCTACTTTGGTATAGGCCGACTGAGGTTAAGGCACTTGCGAGAGCGGCGCAAGCTACCGGGCCGCTTTAGCGAGTAATCTTCCGGGCATCTCGTTCCAGTAGCGTCCTTCAAGAAGCCTTCCAGTCTTCTTTTTGTTGACTCCACCCCACTGCTTGAAAAAGAAAGGCACTCTCGCCTTGAGGCATTGGTCCCGAATGTCTGTAACCCACTGCGGATCCATCGGCCGGGCGCCAATTCCGGATTCGCCGCCAACTATGACCCAATCGATCCCCGACAAGTTCATTCCCGGAAGTGGGCCAAGTAGTGGCTCACACGACAGGAATCGCACCTTGGCCGGTA
>DATNPP010000095.1:0-1575 GCA_036703175.1 Oscillatoriaceae cyanobacterium | reverse complement strand
TGATCGCAAGGCTGTGACGGCTGCCCGCCACACCACCCCATTACAAGAACAACATTCTTCACGGAGATGAGCCCTTGACTGCTGAGATTATCGTTGTCACCTCGGGCAAAGGCGGCGTCGGCAAGACGACGACCAGTGCCTCGCTCGCCACCGGCCTGGCGATCGCGGGCAAGAAAGTCGCGGTGATCGACTTCGACGTCGGCCTGCGCAACCTCGACCTGATCATGGGCTGCGAACGCCGCGTGGTGTACGACTTCATCAACGTCGTGCACGGCGAGGCCACGCTGAAGCAGGCGCTGATCAAGGACAAGCGGCACGACAACCTCTACGTGCTGGCCGCCAGCCAGACCCGCGACAAGGACGCGCTGACCCAGGAAGGCGTCGAGAAGGTGCTCGACGGCCTGTCCGAGGAAGGCTTCGACTACGTGGTGTGCGACTCGCCCGCCGGCATCGAGAAGGGCGCGCACCTGGCGATGTACTTCGCCGACCACGCGGTGGTGGTGGTGAACCCGGAAGTGTCCTCGGTGCGCGACTCGGACCGCATCCTCGGCCTGCTCGCCAGCAAGACGCGCCGCGCCGAGCGCGGCGACGGCCCGATCACCCAGCACCTGCTGCTCACCCGCTACAACCCGGCCCGCGTCGAGGCCGGCGAGATGCTCAGCGTGAAGGACGTCGAGGAGATCCTCGGCATCAGCGTGGTCGGCGTGATCCCCGAATCGGAGAACGTGCTGGCCGCCTCCAACTCGGGCGTGCCGGTGATCCTCGACGCCAGCTCGCTCGCCGGCCAGGCCTACAGCGACACCGTGGCCCGCGTGCTCGGCGAAGACCGCCCGCTGCGTTTCCTCGACGCACCCAAGAAGGGCTTCTTCCAGCGCGTGTTCGGAGGCTGATCACGATGGGCATTCTCGATTTCCTCAAGCGCAAGCCGGAACCGAGCGCGGGCATCGCCAAGGAACGCCTGCGCATCATCGTGGCGCAGGAACGTTCCACCCGCGGCGCCCCGGACTACCTGCCGATGATGCGCAACGAGCTGCTGGAAGTGATCAAGAAATACGTCCACGTCGACCTCGAGGCGATCAACATCAACGTCGAGCGCGACAGCGGCCACGAAGTGCTGGAGCTGTCCGTCGCGCTGCCGGACGGCAAGGCTTCCGCCACGCCGGCGACCTGAGCCGAGCACGCCGCATCGCCCGATGCTTTTGCCCGTCATTCCGGCGCAGGCCGGAATCCAGCAGCCGTATGGCTCGGACATGCGTGATCGCTACTGGATTCCGGCCTGCGCCGGAATGACGACCATTGCAGCGACGTGCCCATCCTGCTCCGGTCCCGCGCCCGACAACTCGCACGCCCCATGACCACGCCCGCCACGCCCGCCCCCGTGCTCCGCCTCGCCGACATCGGCGACGCGGCGCCGGCCGCCCTGCTCGCCCGCCATGGCCTGGCGCTGCAACGCGTGGCCGATGGCGAGCCGATCCCCGGCAGCTACTGGGGCGACGAGGAGGCCGGCATCATCGGCAGCACCGTCTACGCCCGCGCCGACACGCCGGTGCATTCGCTGCTGCACGAGGCCTGCCA
>DATNPP010000084.1:0-6239 GCA_036703175.1 Oscillatoriaceae cyanobacterium | reverse complement strand
GCCCGGCTCCGGCCGCGGGCCCGCGCATCGGTCCGCTCGCCAAGGTGCCGCATCTGACGGACAAGGGCAAGGGCACGGTCAAGAGCCTGCAAGCCAACTTCGCGCGCGGCGTTTCCGTCGAGGGCGACAAGTGGCGCGTGCTGTTGAAGTGCAACAGCGAGCTCACGCTCTACCAGGTCGGCGAAGAGGTGCAGATTCTCGGCGAGCGCTTGCTCAAGTCGATCAAGGAGCTGCAGGACGAAGGCTTGATCAGCTTCGACAGCCTCGACCAGAACGCCGCTCAGAAACTGACGGGCAACTTCAAGTTCGGCGAGTACATGATCGCCAAGGGCCACATCACGGCCGTGCAGCTCGAAGCGGCGCTGCAGCGCCAGCAGGAGCTCGCGCGCAAGGGCCGCTACATGTGGCTCGGCGAGATTCTGGTCGAGATTAAATACGTGCGTCCCAGCCAGGTGCAAGAGGCGCTGGCGTACCAGAAGCGCGCCAAGAAGTAGCGGCTTGGCCCGGCCGGCCTCGGGGTGTATAATAGAACGCCTTTTCGAGGCTCCAGGTCCGAGGTAGCGCCGTGTCCAAGCAATACACGCCCATGATGGCCCAGTTTCTGGCCATCAAACAGCAGTATCCCGACGTGCTGCTGCTCTACCGCATGGGCGACTTCTACGAGACGTTCTTCGACGACGCCAAGCTCGCCTCGGCCGAGCTCGAGCTGACGCTCACGAGCCGCGAGGGCGGCGGCAACGGCGAGCGCATTCCGATGGCCGGCATTCCGCATCACGCGCTGGACAACTATCTGCCGCGCTTGATTGCGAAGGGCTACCGCGTGGCGATTTGCGAGCAGATGGAAGATCCGGCCCTCGCCAAGGGGCTGGTGCGCCGCGAGGTCGTCCGGCTCGTCACGCCGGGCACGCTGCTCGAAGGCAGCATGCTGCGCGAGAAGCAGAACAACTACCTGGCGGCGATCGCCGCCGGCCCCGCGAGCTATGGGCTGGCCTATTGCGACATCTCGACGGGCGAGTTCTGCGTCACCGAGCTCTCAGGCGCGGCCGAGGCGCGCCACGAGCTCGACCGCCTGAACGTGGCCGAGTGCCTCGTGCCGTTGCAAACGAACCTCTGGCTGCAATCGCCCAATCAGCGCCTGCGGCCCGACGAACTCGGCGAGCTCGCCGAAGCCGTGCCCGAGGGGCTGATGCTCACGCCGCGTCCCGCCCATGGCTTCGAGCTCGGCGCCGCCAAGCGCGCGCTCACGGCCCAGTTCAACGTGCAGAACCTGGAGGGCTTCGGCTGCGCCCATCTGCCTCAAGCCGTGCGCGCGGCCGGCGCGATCGTCAGCTACCTGGCCGAGACGCAACGCGCCCAGCTGCCGCTCTTTTCGGGATTGCGCACCTACCACGTCACGCAGTACATGGGGCTCGACGGCAACACGCGCCGCAACCTCGAGCTGACGCAGACCGCCCGCGACGGCTCGTACCGCGGCTCGCTGCTCTCGGTGCTCGATTCCACGCGCACGGCGATGGGCGCGCGGCGCTTGCGCCAGTGGCTGCTGCATCCATTGCTCGATCCCAACGCGATCGCCGCACGGCAAGACGCCGTCGCCGAGCTGGTCGAGAACCGGGCGCTGTTGCGGTCGCTCACGGAGAAGCTTTCCGGCGTGCGCGACGTGGAGCGTCTGGCCGGCCGCGTGGCCGCCGGCAGCGCCAATCCGCGCGATCTCGTCGCACTCAAGGACTCGCTGTTGCAGCTGCCTGCAATCGCCACGCTGGTGGCCGAATGCCGCGCGGGCATGCTGCGGGCGCTGCATCCGGCGCCGGGCGAGCTGGTCGCGGCGGGCGAGGCGATCGGCGCCACGCTCGTCGATCACCCGCCCATCAGCCCCAGCGAGGGCGGATTGATTCGCGAGGGCTGCTCGCAGGTGGTGGACGAGCTGCGCGTGCTGATGCACGACAACAAGGGCTGGCTCGCCGAGTTCGAGGCGCGCGAAAAGGAGCGCACCGGCATCAGAAGCCTGAAGGTGAGCTACAGCAAGACCTTCGGCTACTTCATCGAGGTGACGCACGCCAATCGGCACCTGGTGCCCGAGGATTACCACCGCAAGCAAACGCTCGTCAACGCCGAGCGCTTCGTCACGCCCGAGCTCAAGGAGCGCGAGACGGCGATTCTCTCAGGCGAGGAACGCCTGTTCGCGCTGGAGTACGACCTCTTCGCCGGTCTGCGCGAGCGCCTCGCCACGCTGGTGCCGCAGCTGCAGGAGCTCGGCACGCGCCTCGCCGAACTCGACGTGCTCGGCAGCCTGGCCGAGCTCGCGGTTCAAAAGCGCCACGTCCGCCCACAGCTCGACGCGGGCACCACGCTGCAGATTCGCGCCGGCCGCCATCCCGTGGTCGAAGAGCTGCTGCCCGCCGGCAGCTTCGTGCCGAACGACGTCTCGCTCGACACCGACGCCGAGCAGCTCATGATTCTGACCGGGCCCAACATGGCGGGCAAGAGCACCTACATGCGGCAAATCGGATTGATCGTGATTTTGGCCCAGATGGGCGCCTTCGTGCCGGCCGAGTTTGCACGCATCGGGCTAGTCGACCGCATCTTCACGCGCATCGGGGCCGTCGACGACCTGACGACCGGCCAGTCGACCTTCATGGTCGAGATGAACGAGACGGCCAACATCCTCAACAACGCCACGCGCCGCAGTCTGATCCTGCTCGACGAGATCGGACGCGGCACGAGCACCTTCGACGGCCTCTCGATCGCCTGGTCCGTCTCCGAGCACCTGGCGAGCACCGTGCGGTCGCGCACGATCTTCGCGACGCACTACCACGAGCTGACGCAGCTCGCGCTCTCGCAGCCCACGGTGCGCAATTACCGCGTGCTGGTCGAAGAGACACCGGACGACGTGGTCTTTCTGCGCCGCGTGGTGCCCGGTGGCGCCGATCGTTCGTACGGCATCGAGGTGGCGCGCCTGGCCGGCTTGCCGCCCAGCGTCGTGGGCCGCGCCAAGCAGGTGCTCGAGGCCCTCGAGAAGAACAACCGGCTCGCGCAGAGCCTGCGCAAGACGCTCGCGACCGAGGTCGCGCCGAGCAACCAGCTCTCGCTCTTCGAGCCCGTGGGCGAGAGCTAACGCACGCCTCCGCGCTTCCGCGGGTCGTGTCCGCGCCGCGAACGTGCTAGAATGGCCCCATGTCTGCCATCACCACGCTCGTCACGGGCGGCTCCGGCTTCGTCGGGCCCTATCTGATCGCCGCCCTCGAGGCGCTCGGCCGTGACGTGGTGGCGCTGGGCGAGGCGCCCGCGAGAGGAACGCGCCACTATCCGCCGGAGATTCGACCGCGCTGGCGGCAAATCGACCTGTGCGATCGCCACGCCGTCGAGGCGATCGTGCGCGAGACGCGGCCGGCCGAGCTCTACCACCTGGCGGCGCTCTCCTCGGTCGCGGCCTCGTTCGAGGATCCGTCCCAGACCTATCAGACGAACCTGATGGGCACCGTCTATCTGCTCGAGGCCGTGCGCCGTCACGCGCCGGACGCCCGCGTGCTGCTCGTCTCCTCGGCGGAGGTCTACGGCGGGCTGAGCTCGCCGCTCGACGAAAACTGCCCCTTCGCGCCGGCGAATCCCTACGCCGCGAGCAAGGTCGGCGCCGAGATGGCCGGGCTGGCGTATTTTCGGGCGCACGGGCTCGGCGTGGTCCGCGCCCGGGCTTTCAATCACACCGGCCCGGGCCAGCTGGACCGCTTCGTGATCGCGGCTTTCGCCAAGCAGATCGCGCTCATCGAGGCGGGCCGCCAGGAGCCGCTGCTGCGCGTCGGCAATTTGAGCGCGCGGCGCGACTTCCTCGACGTGCGCGACGTGGTCGCGGCCTACACGGCGCTCATGGCGCGCGGCGCGGCGGGTGCGGCCTACAACGTGGCCTCGGGTCGCGCGGTGGCGATGCAGGCGCTGCTCGATCAACTGCTGGCCTGTTCGAGCGCCGACGTGCGCGTGGAAACCGACCCGGCGCTGCTGCGGCCCGTGGACGTGCCCGAGTTGGTCGGCGATCGCCGCGCCATCGGAGAAGCCACGGGCTGGGAGCCGCGCATTCCGCTCGACCAGACGTTGTCGGACGTGCTCGCGGACTGGCGCGAGCGCGTGCGGATGCTCGGAACGCCCTTGCTCGCCTGATCAGCAAAAATCTTCGTCAACCTCGGCCAGGCCGTCCGATGACGGCAGTCACAGCCAAGTCTTATGGTATCTGTTACAATACAAGCGTGAAGCCCTTCGGTCGGAGAAAGACCATGAGTATCGAGACCAACCGCCCAGAACCGCTCACGGCCGCGTTCGCGCTGCCGAGCATCTCCGTCGTGATGCCCGCCTACAATGAGGAGGACATCATCGAGACGGTCGTGCGCAAGTGCACGGACTATCTGAGCGGCATTTGCGAGGACTACGAGGTCGTCGTCGTCAACGACGGCTCGAAGGATCGCACGGGCGAGATTCTCGATCGGCTAGCAAGCGAGAATCCGCGCGTCCGGCCCGTGCATCAGCAGAACACGGGCTACGGCGGCGCGCTGCAGGCGGCCTTCACCAATGCCACCAAGGAGTACATCTTCTTCATGGACTCCGACAACCAGTTCGACATCCGCGAGCTGGACAAGCTGGTGCCGCATCTGGGCCGCGTCGACGTCGTGCTCGGCTACCGCGAGGATCGTCAGGATCATCTGGGCCGCAAGTTCAACGCGTTCGGCTGGAAGTGCCTGGTGAACCTCTTGTTCGGCTTGGGCGTGCGCGACATCGATTGCGCCTTCAAGATCTTCAAGCGCGACAAGCTGACGCTCGCGCTGCCCGAGAGCCGCGGCGCGATGATCAACACCGAGATGCTGGTCAAGCTCAAGCGCCGCAAGACGTCCTGGGTCGAGGTGCCCGTGACGCACTACCCGCGGCTCGGCGGCAAGTCCACCGGCGCAAATCCGCGCGTGATCCTCAAGGCCTTCGCGGAGTTGCTCAAGCTGCATGGCAAGTTGAAGAACTTCTGATGTCGCCGGACGCGCTGCTGCTGCTCGTCGTCTACGTGGCGATGCTCGCGGGGCTACTCGCGATTCTCGTGGTGCCTTTTTTCCCGGGCTTGCTCGTGGTCACGCTGGGCCTGCTCGCCTACGTGGGCTATGCTTCGTACACGGCGCACGCGCTGTCCGGCATGGGGATCGTGCCGCTCGTGGCGATCGTCGTGTTGACCGTGATCGGCCTCAGCTCGTCCTGGTGGAGCGAGCGGCTCGAGCTGCGCTTCACGTACATCGCCCAGCCGGCGCTGTGGGGAGCGTTCATCGGATCGTTCATCGGACTCTTCATCGCCGGCACGGGCGGATTGTTGCTCGGCATGGTGATCGGCGTCACGCTCGTGGAAATGCGCACGGGGCGCAAGCTGAGGGAGTCTTTGCGGCAGGGCGCGGCGTCCTTGATGTCGATGCTCGGCCCGCGCGGCTTCCAGTTTCTGATGGCGCTGTGGGTCGTGAGCATCGAGCTCGCGACGCTGCAATTCCAAGGCTAAGGAGGCTTCCATGCTGGTCCGCGATTTGATGACCCGCGAGGTCTTGACCGTCCGGCCGGAGACGCCGGTGCAGCAAATCATCCGCTTGCTGTCCGGGCAGGCCATCAGCGGCGTTCCGGTCGTCGACGGCGATCGCGTGGTCGGCATCGTCTCGGAGGGCGATCTCATCATGCGCGAGAAGCCGGTGCACGCCCCGGCGGCGATCGAGTTTCTGGGCGCGCTGTTGGTGCTCGAGAATCCGCAGCGCACCTACGAGGAATTGCGCCGCACCGTCGGCGCCACGGCGGCCGACGTCATGACGAAGCGCGTTGTCACGACGCGCCCGGAGGCCGACGTCTCGGAGGCGGCGCGCGTCATGATCGAGCACGATCTCAAACGCTTGCCGGTCATCGAAAACGACCGCCTGGTCGGCATTCTGACCCGCAAGGACCTGGTGCGCGCGCTGCTCAGCTGACACCGGACACCGCGTGAACACCGGAACGACCGTGGTACAATCAGCCCGGAGCCCCCGATCGCGCACGAGGTTTCCGTGAAGCGCGCCCAGCCATTCGAACAACCGAGCCCCTCGATCGCGCTCGTCAAGACCGCGCTCCAGGAGAAAGGCCTGCGCCAGCAAGAGCTCGCGCAGCGCACGGGGCTTTCCAAGGACCACGTCTCGCGCGTGCTACTCGGCAAGGTGCCCTTTCCGCACAGCCGGGACACGCTGACGGCGATCGCCCAGGCGCTC
>DATNPP010000083.1:0-2745 GCA_036703175.1 Oscillatoriaceae cyanobacterium | reverse complement strand
CGATCGCCCTCAACTACGTGTCCGTCACCGCCTTCACGCGCGACGCGGCCGGCCGGGTGAACGGCGTCGAGGTGCACGACGCACTGGGCGATCGCCCTCTCACCGTCCAGTCGGCATGCGTGTTCAACGCCGCCGGCCCCTGGGTCGACGCGGTGCGCCGGCTGGACGATACCCAGGCCCGCAATCGATTGCGGCCCACCAAGGGCGTGCACATTCTGACCGAGGCCTTCGTGAGCAAACATGCGGTCGTGATGCGCTCGGCCTCGCCCGCGGAGAAGAAGCCGCGCGTGCTCTTCGTGATTCCCTACGGCGGCCGCACGCTCATCGGCACGACCGACACGGATCACCACGGGCCGGCGGATGATGCGCGCTACCTGGACGAGGACGTGCACGCCTCGCCCGAGGAGGTGCGTTACCTGCTCGACGCGGTGAATCAGACCTTCGACGTGAAGCTGACCGAAAAAGACGTGATCAGCAGCTATGCCGGCTGGCGGCCGCTCGTCGCGCCGCCCGAAGCCGGCGTCTCCGAATCTTCCATCTCGCGCGAGTACGAGATCTTCGCGAGCGATTCCGGGCTGTTCTCGATCGCCGGCGGCAAGCTGACGGCGTTCCGCAGCATGGCGATGCACGCGGTCGCCGACGTGGTGGACAGCCTCGGCCGCACGGACCTCAAGCCGAGCGCGATCGAGGGACATCCACTCTCGGGCAGCGAACTGGAAGGCAAGACGTTGCAGGCTTACTTGCAAACCGCGCGCCAGCACGCGCCGTTCGCCGCGGATCTCGTCGAGACGCTCGTGTCGCGCTACGGCTCGAATTGGCCCGATCTGCGGCGATTGCTCGAGGCGGATGCGAGCCTTGGCGAGCGCATTCCCGGCCTCTCGGCGGATCAGCCGCACTGGTTCGTCGAGGTAGTTTACGCGCTGGAGCACGAAGGCGCGCTGACGGTGTCGGATTTCTTGATGCGCCGCACGCGGTTGCACCTGCTCGATCAAAACCAGGCCCTCGACGCCGCCGAGCCGGTGGCCGCGCGCATGGCGGCCTGGCTCGGCCCGCGCCAGGGCTGGGACGAGGCGGCATGCGATCGCTGGAAGCGGCATCAGATCGCCTCTTACGAGGCCGAGGTCGCGCGCGATCGCGCCGCCCGTTCGGGCGCCGCACGCCAGGCTTAACCTCGATCCGGCAGCTTTGCCCGAGGTTGAGGCGGCGCTAACCTCATGTTGAACGAAGCTTCGCGTTTTCGCGCGACTTCTTAAAGCATCGTTTAAGCCTGGGAGAAGCTTCGTTCAAAATACGCAATCGAGTCCGCGCGCATGGCGATAAGACCCCTGTCCCTTGAAGGAGGTCGCGCATGTCCCGCAAGCCGTCGCCGCAAGAGCTTTACCCCAACCTGTTCGGCGAGAAGCCTGCCCCGGCCAAGGCCGCGCCCCGTCGTCCCGAGGAGATGCGCCTGTTCCGCTGGTCGGCCCTTCAGGCCGCGACGAAGCGGGTGGCCCGTCCGGCCGAGCCTCGGCGCGCGAGTACGCCGCGTCCGCTGCCCCGTGCGGCACAGCGCTAGAACGAAGCTTCAGCCCCCTGCGACACCGCAGGGGTTTTTTCATTGGAATGTGGCGTAAAAACGTAGTCGCCGCGCGGATGCCACTCGGTGTACTGGTGCGTGCGGAAGTCGTAGCTGCCGCCGCGATTGTCCTCGGTCTGCCATTGCCCGCCGCCGGCCTGCAACTGCACGATGCGGACGGAGGTGGGGAAGACGGCCTTGCTGAGCTTGCCGTCGGGGCCCTTGAACAGCCGGACTTCGGGCGCGTAGATCCGCACCTGGCCGGGAATCAGGATCTTCACGTGGCCGATCGCGCGGGCCGTCTCGCCGGCGGGCACGTTCTCCATGCGAATGGAATCGGCGGACACGGCGATCTTCGGCGCCTCGGCTCGGGCGGGCGCGGCGATCGCGCTCAGCGCGACCAATATCAAGCTCATCGACCAGCGGCGCATGGCCCTCTCCTTTTAGTGAAACTCTAGCAGGAATCGGCGGACCTCCACTTGGCCGTCAAAAAAGGGGCCCGAAGGCCCCCCGTGACGATCGATGCCTATTGCGCGTGCGGCGTGGTCATGAACGCGTCTTTGAACTGGCTCGCCGAGAAGTACAAGAATCCGGCGCCGGCCAGGAACAGAAGGCCCACGAACAGCGAGAACTCGGCGAAGCTGGTGCCGTCTTCGGCGAGCAGAAGCATTTTGAGCGTCGACATGGGGGGTCCTCTCTTTCGAGCATCCGATGATCGCACTGTACACCGGAGCGGTCACGGCCATATGGCGCCGATATTGCGGAAATGTGAAACGTCGCGTGCTACAATGCGCGCATGAACAAAGATTCCGCCCTCGCGTTGCGCGAACGCTTGCGTACGGCCGCTGAAAAGGCCGCGGCCCGTTTGAATCTTCCGATCACGGACGACGGCAAGCTGTATCACGACGAACTCGACGGCACGGCGCACTGGGCGCAGCGGCTGAGCCGCCCGAGCAGCTGGCCGCATCTGCCGGCCGAAGGCGGCGCGCCGGCATGTGCGGGGCTACGGTACGAGGTGTGGTTTCCGCAGGGCAAGGGCGACGCGCCGATGCGGGTGATGCTGCTTTGCGGCGCCGAGCATGGGCTCGACACGCTGCAGTCCACGCTCACGCCGTTCTTTCGCGATCTGGTCGACGGCGGCAAGTTCGCCAAGCGCTACAAGCCGATCGACGCGATCGTCACGCGCTTCT
>DATNPP010000079.1:0-5898 GCA_036703175.1 Oscillatoriaceae cyanobacterium | reverse complement strand
CCCCAGTTCACCGCAGACGAGCTTGCGGCCAAGCCGCTCACCGAGGCCGGCGACGGGCCGGACGACCTCGTGACGACCGTCGCCAAGGCCAAGCGTCTCATGTACGGGCTTTACCTCGTCGGCGCCGCTGAGCTCGGCATCACGAGCCCCGAAAGCATTCCGCTCGACGACGCCACGAAGACGCAGGCGATCGCCGAGGCCAAGGACTGGCTCGCCAATTTGCCCGCGGATTCCCGCCTCGCGATGGACACGCGCGTCTCGGTGCCCATTACCGTTTACAAGGACGGCGGGCAGAAGTTCATTCGCTTCTGGGGCACGGCCGGCGTCACGCTCGTCAAAATCCAGGTCGACTACGTGCACGCCCCCGCGAGGGCTCCCGGCGAACCCAAGCCCGCCATCTACTACGTGCCCGCGGACAAGTACATCACCTTCAGCCGGCCATACGACAAGGGCGTGCTGACGCGCACGGCGTACCGCCACATTCTGGACACGTCGTCCACATGGGACGAGGCGCTGAAGCATCTCGAAGGGCAATAGGGGCTGCTTGGGGCGATCGCGGCTCCATTAAATCATCTTTCGCGGTTTGTTAAATGACGCGCCTTCCACGGCATTCGCCTCGATAACAGGCGAATCGGAGCGTGGAGGAGGAAATCGCGTGGCAGGCACTCAAACTTCGACCTTGACCCTTCCCAGCGGCAGCACGGCGGTCCCCGCCACGCCGCCGACACCGCCCGCGCAACCGACCACCTCGACGGCCTCCACCAGCACGAGCACCCCCAACACGTCGACTACGAACAACTCGGGCGCGTGGCAGGCGGGCAACACGGCACTGCCCGAGAACCGCCGCAGCTTCAAGCTGGTGGGCGACCCCCACGCGACGGCCGGCGACGGCAAGAAGTTCGACAACGAGCAGGTCGGCACGATGACCCAGCTCAAGAGCGCCTCGGGCGACTTCGAGTTGCAAACCACTCAACAGCACCCGCCCGGCAAGCCCGGCGTCACGGTCAACACGGCCGCGGCGCTCAAGGTGGGCAAGAACACGGTCTCCTACGACCTCACCCGCCATCAGCTCACCGTCAACGGCAAGGCCGTGAAGGTCAAGGCGGGCGCCTCGATCGACCTGCCCGGCGGCGGCACCGTCAAGGTGGACGGCAAGGGCAAGACCGTCTCGATCACCTCGGCCAAAGACGACGTCGTCAATTTGCACCTCGACAAGACCAAGAAGGGCGTGCCGTTGCTCGACATCGACGGTACCCTCGGCCCCACCCGCTCGGACGGCGAGGTGCGCGGCGCGCTGGGCAACTTCCACGCGGGCGACGGCAACGACTTCATCGGCGCCGACGGCAAGAGCTACGCCGCCCAGTACGGCAACGGCGACTACCAGGCCAAGGCGGGCGGCGGCACCTACAACAAGGCCAACGTCGACGCCTTCGAGAAGAGCTGGATGGTCTCCGGCAAGAGCCTGCTCGAGCAGAACCAGGGCAAGGGCACCAACACCCAGCAGTGGGAGTCGGACGCCAACAAGGTCGCCAAAGCGTCCAGCAACAAAAGCCAACTCAGCCTACAAGGCGGCAGCTCCGGCCTCTCGGCCAACGGCGAGGACTCACCGCTCGGCAACGTCAACTCCAACAAGACCGTGATGACTTCGGCCGGCCCCATGGTCACCCGCGAGGGCAAGCTGATGTCGCCCGAGATCGCGCCGAAGTTCGACAAGATGGTCGCCGCGGCCAAAGCCGCCGGCGTCAACCTCGAGATGGAAATGTGCTACCGCTCGTACCAGGAACAGGAGAAGCTCTACCAGGCGTATCTCAACGGCACCGGCAACATCGCCGCCAAGCCGGGCACCTCCAACCACGAGAAGGGGCTCGCGATCGACTTCAAGGGCACGCCCGGCGCCTTCGACTGGCTCAAGGCCCATGCTTCCAGCTTCGGCCTGTACAACTACCCGCCTGAGCCCTGGCACTACTCGATCGACGGACACTAGGCATCGGGCTGTCCCTCGCCAATCCAACATAGAAACACACGTTAATCGCCATGGCATATTTTGGCATTCGTGCCTTTGCCGCCTGGCCCCGCGAGGGCTAGTATGAGGTTGGCCGAACAAAATTAGCCGATCCGACCTTGACGATTGCGTGCTTCACGACCGAAAGCCCGCCCTGAACGTCGCCCGCGGCCCCATGAGGTGGCGCGATGGGAGGACGATTCTGGATGCTCGCGGGGGCGATCGCCCTGCAACTCGCCGGTTGCCTCTCGAACGGCCCGGCGCCCTCGGCCCTGTCGGCGACGCAACCGAATCATCCGCCCATCACGGGCTGGGGGCTTCTGCCGACGGCGGTGGCGCCCGCGCCGAGGACGCCGGTGCTTCCGCCGACGCAAGGCGCGCCGGCGCCCACCACGGGCGCGCGCCTCACGGTCGATGCCGGCAGCGTGTTGCACCCGGCCAGCCCCTACGTGAACGGCTTCAACCGCAACCACAGCGCGCGCCAGTTCGGGCTGTGCCACGTGAACGTCGCCGCCATGTCGACCGCCATGCACGCGCTCGAGCCGCGCTGGGGCGCGGCGTACCTGAACGCGCTCGCCGCGCGCGGCTATCCCGTCGACATGAACAATCGCATGCTCTACCGCACCGGCCATGGCGTGACGGACGGTCGCAGCGACTACAACTACATGACGGGCTACCTGTTCCAGAACTACTGGAATCTGGATGGTCAGCCCGGCAGTTGGGACGGCTATCCCTACGACGATCTGCGCTACGCGATCGCCGAAGGGCGCGCGATGGGCGCGAGCCTTTTGGCGACGGTCAACTTCGGCACGGACACGGCCACGGACGCCGGCGCGCTCGCGCGCTACTACAACGCGCCCTCGGATCCGCTGCGCCAGGCCCACCCGCTCTCGCAATCGCCCTTCGGGCTGGCCGACGGCGCCTGCAACGTCTTCCGCTTCGAGATCGGCAACGAGATCCAGCTGGCGAACGAGCGGGGCCATGATCGCGCGGCGACGATCGAGACGTACGTCGCCGACGCGGCGCCCTACGTGAGTGCGATCCGCGCCGCTCAGACTTTCCCCGTGCAGATCGCGCTCGACGGGCCCGTGAACATCTACTGGGGCGCCCCGAGCGGTTGGG
Source organism: Oscillatoriaceae cyanobacterium (assembly GCA_036703175.1). Lineage (GTDB taxonomy): Bacteria > Cyanobacteriota > Sericytochromatia > S15B-MN24 > JAQBPE01 > DATNPP01. The sequence goes on along the minus strand of DATNPP010000079.1, from coordinate 2,774 downwards.
CCGAGCGCCAGGACATGATCCCCGCACTGTGGAACGCCGCGAAGGCGAACGGCATCACCTTCGACGCGCTGCAGTACCACGGCTACCCCAGCTATCCGGTACGCGAGCCGCTCGCGGGCAACGCCTACGCCGAGCACTTTCTCACCCAGCAAATCATCCCCGCCATGCGCGCCTGCGGCGCGGACTTCGACCTCTGGAACGACGAATTGAACGCCGCCAGCAACAGCGGCACGCGTAACCCCGGCCTTTACGGTGCGCTGTTTCAGGCAGGGGCCACGGCGACCGCGTTTCGGCTGGATTACAGCGGCCGTCAGCTCATCCCCGTGTTGAGCGACTTCGCCTGGTGGCACGCGGGCCTGAAAAACGGCTACGACTCGCTCTACTTTCAAGACGACGACGCGTCCCACACCACGCCGATCTACCAGTTCCGACGGCTGCTCGCCGAGAACTGGGGCGACTACATCGTCGCCTCGAGCGTTTCGGGGGTGGGCGCGTGGCAGGACACCGCCAAGAACGGCGAGGTCACTTCCGTCAGCAATCTGGACGTGACGGCGGCCAAGTCCGCCGACGGCAAAACACTCTACGTGCTCGTGATCAACGACAGCCCGAATACGGCCGAGAGCGTGATGGTGGATCTGAGCCACTTCACGCCGACGAGCCAGATCGCTGCGCTCAAGCGCATCGAGAGCGACGGCAGCACGGCGCCCTGGGACGCTGCCTGGAACCAGATCAAGGTGGAAGAGAACCTCAGCGCGGATCTGTCCCAGCCGGTGAGCTTCCCGGCCGGCAGCATCAGCTTCCTGGTGATCCGCTAGGGCTCAGATCAGGCCCACGCATCCCAGCGGGTGCCGGCTTCGGGCTCCTGGCTGGCGCCGTTCGCGTCGTAGACGGCGGTGCGGTGGGCCGCCGTGCGCTCGGCGGCCTCGACCAGCGTGCTCAAACTCGGCGTCGGCGGCTCGAGCATGGTCAGGTTCAGCGCGAGCCGGGCGACCGGCAAGCCCTCGCGCTTCTTGCGCGGAGTGGGCTCGGGGGCGCGGCGATCGCGCGGCGAGTTCCAACTGGCATCGGGAGGACGGCGTATCGGGTCGATCATGGCGGGCTCCAGCGTGGGGGAACGCTTCCACCCTAGCGCTGGAGCGCTCGCCTGCCTTCGGCGAAACGCCGAACCCTTTCGGCCACATTGTTCCAGGCCGCTGAACATTAACGCTGGGGAAATCCCTTAATCCGGCAATAAGAATCTTTCCGAACCCCCGCTGCGATAACAAGCTTGTAAGGAAGAGTTAAGAGACGTTTAGGAGGTCCCCCGATGCCCTTCTCCCTCAGCAACAGCATGGTCAACAATCTGATCAACACGGTCTACAAGGTCAACGGCAAGGACCCCTACTCGTCCGAGAAGCACGACACCATCGCGACGACCGCCGGCGTGCAGAAGGCCTTCGGCGTGAAGAACGTCTCGGCGGATACGCTCAAGAACACGCTCAACAACTCCTGGGGCAACGTCGCGCTGACGCTGAACGACCAGTACCACCCCGAGCGGGCGCAAGCGCTCTCGCAGCTCGTCACCGACGGCCTGGATCGCTCCGACGGCAGCGGCAACGGCTGGGTGCGCCTCAGCGACACCAGCGCCTTCTCCGAACTGCTCGATGCCTGGACCGGCGAGAAGCGCGACGGCTTCATCTCGGATCGCGCGTTGCAGTGGGGCCTCGAGAACGACTACCTCGTGGTCGGCCCAGGCGGCAAGCTGCTCTCGAAGAGCGAAGCCAAAGACGCCGGCGACAAGATCGTCACGATCCACGAAGACGAGAACGGGCCGAAACTCGCGCTCGACACCGGCGTGCACGCCAACTAGCGCCCAGCCCCGAAGCACTTTTCGATCACCGTCCCGCGATCCTTAGGAGGTCCCTCGATGCCCTACTCGCTTAGCGACAGCATGGTCAACAACCTGGTCAACACGGTCTACAAGCTCAACGGCAAGGACCCCTACTCGGATTCGCGCCGGGACTCGATCGCGGCCACCAAGGGCGTCGAGAACAAGTTCGGCACGCGCGACGTCTCGGCCTCGACGCTCAAGAACACGCTCAACAACTCCTGGGGCAACGTGGCGCTGTCGCTCAAGGATCAATACCACCCCGAGCGCGCGCAGGCGGTGTCGCAGCTCGTGTCGGACGGCCTGGACCGCGCCGACGGCAGCGGCAACGGCTGGGTGCGCCTCAAAGACACGAGCATGTTCTCCGAGCTGCTCGACGCCTGGACCGGTGAGAAGCGCGACGGCTTCATCTCGGATCGCGCCCTGCAATGGGGCCTCGAGAACGGCTACCTGGTCGTGGGCGAGGGCGGCCAGCTGCTCTCGACCAGCGAGGCCAAGGAGCACGGCGACACGGTGATTGCCCTCCACGAGGATCAAAGCGGGCCGAAGCTGGCGCTCGACAACGGTTCCAGCGCCCCCTCGCGTCGCTCGTCGTACGATTCGCGCCCGTACTCGCCTTACGACGCGCCGATCCCGAACTCGCCCTACCAGCGGGCCCCCTACTCGCCCTACGACGCCTCCGGCATCCTCGCGCCCGTCGCGCCGCCGAGCCGCAAGCGCAGCAACTCGAACGACTGGTAAATTTCACGCTGACAACGAAAGGGACTGCCTTCCACGAGGCGGTCCTTTTCCGTTTCGAAGCGGCCGCCAATCAAAAAGTCCAGCCCGTGCGGGGCTGGACTTCGTGTTGACGAATGGATGAAGCTCGGGCGGCTCAGCTCGCGGCGCAGTTGCTCGGCGCGACGCC
>DATNPP010000068.1:0-4753 GCA_036703175.1 Oscillatoriaceae cyanobacterium | reverse complement strand
TCGGCCAAGCGCGACTTGCCGGCGCCCGGAGCGCCGGTCAGCAGCAGGGCCGCTCCCGGCTTGGCTTGCTTGAGTTGGTCCAAGCGCCCGATCAGCTGCGCCATTTCCTCCTGGCGGCCGACGAACGGCGCGGACAGGAGGTTGCCGCCCATGCCTTCGGGCACGTCGATGCCGAGGTCCTCGAGGACGTCGAACGCGGACTGATAGCGGGCCAACGGCTCTTTGGCCATCAGCTTCAGAATCACGCGCTCGAATTCCGGATTGATGCCTTCCTTGATCTTGGAAGGCGGCGTCGGCATGTCGTTGATGTGCGCCTTGAGAATCTCGACCGGGTTCTCCGTCGGGAAGGGCAGCTGGCCCGTCAGCATCTCGTACGCCAGACAGCCGACCGAGTAGAGGTCGGCACGTTGGTCGAGGCGACCGCCCTTCGCCATTTCGGGGGCCATATAGCCCAGCGTGCCCTTGATCGCGCCGCCGGAGCGGCCGGCGCGTTCCATCAGGCCGAAGTCCATCAGCTTGACCTTGGGCAGCTCGTGGCCGTTCTCGTCGAGCTCGACGGGCTTGACGCGCACGTTCTCGCTCTTGATGTCGCAGTGCACGTAGCCGAGCTGGTGCACGTAGCCGAGCGCGAGCAGCAGCTGCGAGAAGACCTTCTTGAACTCTTCCTCGCTGTAGCCCTCCGGAATCAGCTCGTCGAGGCCGTGGCCGGGCACGACCTCCATCGTCAGGTAGGGCGCGTTGTCGGGCAGAATGCCGAAATCGTAGACGGCGCAGCAGTTGGGATGCTGCAGCTGGGACATCGTTCGGAATTCCTGCTTGAATTGCAGGATCGTTTCTTCCGTCGCGCCGATCGCGGCTGAGAGGACCTTGAGCGCCACTTTTTGGCCGGTCGTGGTGTCTTCCACCAACGAGACCAGGCCCATGCCGCCTTCGCCGAGCTTCTTGAGGACGTTGTAGCGACTGGCGATCAGTTGTGTTGTCATTAAAGTCTCTTCCGCTCCGATTCCCAACACTATGTCACTTACCCCCAAGCCTTGATCGCTTAACTGGGGGGCCTGCACCCGAATCAACCCTTGCAGGTGGGCCGGACATGCGAGCTTGCTCGATTCCGTCGAGTCATTGCAACGGGCGCCACTCGACGCCCAGCCAGAAATAGTTGTCGTTGGTGGCGAAAGGCCGGGCCCACTGGGCCATCAGGCCATACTGGCCGCCCGCGAGGGGGAAGTAGCTGGTGCCGAGCCGGAACGTCGGCTGAAATGGGTCGTAAAGCTGGCCGGTGAGCTGGAGATCACGGGTCAGATCGTAGTCGATTCCTACCCCGATCTTCGAGCGGATTAACCCGAACTCGTAGCCGAGCGGCCCCCAGGCCCGATCGCTGCCGAAGCCCAGATTGAGGTAGTTGCCCTCGCCGATTTGCTCGAGCCCGAGCTCGCCGTAGTTGCTGCCCAGATTCAGATGCAGGCCCAGGTTACCGGCGAGGCCCGTGCCGGTCGGCGTGTGCGCCGCGACGGCGTCCAGCCGCGGCGAGAGCTTGATGCCGTTGAAGGTCGCGGGCTGGGCAATTTGCGTCGCTTGCGACACGCCGCCCGTCAAGGCGCGGATGTTGTGCAGTACCTGGCGGATGTCGTGCTGCACGTCCGGGCTGCCGGCGGTCTGATTGAGCGTGGTGGCGAGCTCGTCGAGCTGGCGCGCGAGCGAGCCGAGGCGCTTGAGCGTCTCGGCGTTCGCGTGGCGGCTCTTGGCCGTGCCGAACATCTGCTGGTACGTGTCGAGCAGACCGGCCGAGAGCTCATGCAGATCGCGCACGGTGGCCGCGACTTCCTCGGGCTTGGCCGAGCCGACCAGCCTGTCCGCGTCGTCGAGCAGCGTGTTGATGCGATCGAGCGAGCCGCCCGCCTGATGGCCGAGCTGGCGGATCGTCGTGGTGGTGTCGAGCAGGTTCTGCGCCGTCTGCGTGAAGATGCGGTTCAGCTTGGCGGGGTCGGTGGACTTGCGGAAGTCCTCGAAGGTCTTCGTGAGGTCCGCCATCACGAACTCGAGGCGCTTGGGGTTTTCGCCGTAGACCGTCGCGCCCGGCGCGATCGTCGCGGTGGTCGAGGCGTCCGTGGGCGGAAAGATTTCGAGCGACTTCTCGCCGACGAGCCCCTGCGACATGATCCAGAAGCGCGAGCCTCTCAGCAGATGCGTGCCTTGATCCGTGATGTGCGCGGTCACGATGACCTTGCGCTCCATCGGGCTGATTTCGGCCACCTTGCCGACGCGCACGCCCATGAGCATGACGTCGGCGCCCTTCATGAGGCCCGCGACGTCCGTGTAGACCACCTCGATCTCGTAGCCGCGATGCAGAAAGCTGAAGTTCGTGAGCCAGGCGAGCCCGGCGACGAGCACGACGACGCCGCCGACCGTGACCATGGCGACTTTGGAGGCGGGAGAGAGGGCCATCGAGGTGCCTTTCTATGCTCGCTTGGATTATACCCGCATGGCTGGTCGACCGACGGCGCGCGTTCGTCCGCCGGGCTTTCGCGCGGGAAAAAGCTTACGCTTCCATCTCGGCGCTGACGCGTCCCTCGAGGAAGTCTCGAATCAGCGGCACCGGCGAGTTTTTGAGCTCCTCGGGCGTGCCGCTGCCGATGATGCGGCCCTGATAGAGCATGCTCACGATGTCGCCCGTTCGAAAGATCGTGGAGAGCTGGTGCGTGACGACGATGCTGTTCGCACCGAGCTCGTGCGTCAACTTGACGATCAGATCCTCGATCACGGTGCTGGTGATCGGATCGAGGCCGGTCGTGGGCTCGTCGTAGAGGATGATGCCGGGGTTGCGCGCGATCGCCCGCGCGAGGCTGACGCGCTTCTGCATGCCGCCCGACAGGTTCGCCGGGTACAGCGCCTCGGTGCCGGGCAAATTGACCACCTCGAGCTTCTCGGCGACCAGCTTGTCCACGGCGTCTTGAGCCAGCTTTTCGTGCTCGGTGAGCGGAAAGGCCACGTTCTGGCCGACGGTCATCGAATCGAAGAGCGCGCCGCCCTGAAACAGAAACCCCAGCTGCATGCGGTAATCGCGCAGGGCCTTCTCGCCCAGCTTCGTGATGTCCGTGCCGTCGACGAGCACGCGGCCCGAACTCGGCTTCAACAAGCCGCTGACGAGGCGCAGAATGGTGCTCTTGCCGCCGCCCGACGGCCCGATCACGACGTTGGTGCGCGCCGACGGAAAGGTGAGATTGACGCCTTTGAGAATCTCGCGCGCGCCGAAGCGCACGTGGACGTCTTCGAGTCGAATCGTCGGGCCGCTCACACGTGGCCTCCCGGAAAGAGCACGCTCGAGAGGAAATAGTTGAGCACGAAGATGGCGATCATCGCGTAGACCACCGCGTTGGTGGTGGCCCGGCCGACGCCCTGCGCGCCCTTTTGCGTGTTCAGGCCCTCATGGCAGCCGATGACGGCGATGAGCACGCCGTAGATGCCGCTCTTGAGCATGCCCTTGAGCACGTCGCCGGCGCTCAAAAAGGTCTGCACCGAGGAGAGGTAGAGCGTGCCCGTGATGCCCTTGAGCGACGTGGCGACGAAGTAGCCGCCGGCGAGGCCCACCACGTCGCCCAGCGCGACCAATAGCGGCAGCATCACGAGGCAGGCGACCACGCGCGGCGTCACCAGGTAGCGAATCGGATCGACGCCGAAAACCTCCAGCGCGTCGATTTGTTCGGTGACCTTCATCGAGCCGAGTTCGGCGGCGATCGCGCTGCCCACGCGGCCGGCGAGTACCACGGAAACGAGAATCGGCGCCATCTCGCGCGCGAGGGCGATTGCGACCACGCCGCCGATGGCGGAGGTGGCGCCGTAGACGATGAACTCGTTGGCGATCTGCAGCGCGAAGACCATGCCGACGGACAGCGCGATCAGCAGCGCGATCGGCAGCGAGTCCGCGCCGATGAAGGCCATTTGCGCCAGCGTGTTGCGCGCGTGCAGGCGGCCCCGCAGCAGCTGGCCGAAGGACTTGTAAGCGAGAACGAGCACGGCGCCGACGCCCTCGAAGAGGGCGGGGCTGGCGGCGGCGGTTGGCGCGTTCGAGGTGCTCACTCCGCGCATTGTAGCGCAGGTGGGACCCATTCAGAAAGAGGCGGGACGCCATCGGGAACTTTCAAGCATCCGAGCGGTCTGGATCAACAGAATGCCAAAACGAACGAAGTATTATTAAATCAATTGACAACAGTGCACTCAAGTCTGTAATATTCTTGACAAGCAGACATGCTTAGCTTGGATCAAGGAGGTGGTTCCCCATGTCACAGTCAACGCCATTCAGAAAGAAACCGGGACCGGCGAAGGGCGATCCGCGCATGGTCGAGGCCGGCCGTCGTGGCGGCCGGGCCGTCAGCGCGTCTCGCGGGCCGGACTTCTTCCGGGAGATCGGCAAGAAGGGCGGTCAATCGACCAAGGCCAAGTACGGTGCCGATCACTACGTGGACATCGGCCGGAAAGGCGGCGAGAGCCTGAAGCGCGAGCGCGGCATCGACTTCTACTCGTCGATCGGTCGCAAGGGAGGAGCCACCCCGCGCGCGAAACGGTGATCATGGGGCCCGGGCCAACCCGGGCCCTTCCCTTTTCCCCTCCCCTCGGCGCTTGTCATTACCTAAAATTCACGCAGGCGTAGCCTGAAAGTGACATAACGCCTGTATCATCCGGCCTATCGTCCCTGAAAGGAGATAGGCCGGATGCCGTCGTTGAAGGACTCTAAGCGCTGGGCGCGCCAGCAATTCAA
>DATNPP010000061.1:0-2319 GCA_036703175.1 Oscillatoriaceae cyanobacterium | reverse complement strand
AAGCTGCGCGTGGACGGCGACGCCCGCTACAATCCGGGCTGGAACCAGGCCCTGGCGCTCGAGTTCATGGTCGTCGTCTCCGAGGCGATCGCCCGCTGCGCCCTGGAGCGCCGGGAGAGCCGCGGCGGCCACATGCGCGTGGATCATCCCGAGACGCTCGCCGACTTCGGCAAGTTCAACCACGTCGTGAGACTGGGTGCGGACGGCCAGATGGAATTGCGCCGCGAACCCCTGCCCCAGATGCCCGCCGAGCTCGCCGCTCTGTTCGAGGAACACTAAGATGGCCCAAGAGAACGTCACCTTCAAGGTCTGGCGCGGCGACGCGACCGCCGGCGGTTTCAGAGAGTACGAGGTTGAGCGCACGCCGGGCATGGTCGTGCTGGACGCGATCCACCAGATTCAGGCCCGCCACGATCCCAGCCTCGCCTGCCGCTGGAACTGCAAGGCCGGCAAGTGCGGCTCGTGCTCGGCCGAGATCAACGGCCGACCGCGCCTCATGTGCATGACGCGCCTCGACGATCCGCTCGTGAGCGACGGATTGCCGATCCAGGTGCGGCCCATGAAGGCCTTCCCGGTGATCAAGGACCTCGTGACGGACGTGAGCTGGAACTACCAGGTCAACCGCAAGATTCCGGCCTTCAAGCCCAAGCCGAAGGGACCGGACGGCGAGTGGACCATGTACCAGTACGAGGTCGACCGCGTGCAAGAGTTCCGCAAGTGCATCGAGTGCTTCTTGTGCCAGGACGTCTGCCACGTCATTCGCGACCACAAGCAGGGCCAGTTCGGCGGCCCGCGTTTCATGGTCCGCACCGCGGGCCTCGAGATGCATCCGATGGACGAGGGCGATCGCCTCGACACGCTGAAAGAAGAGCTCGGCATCGGCTTCTGCAACATCACGAAGTGCTGCACCGAGGTGTGCCCCGAGAGCATCACGATCACGGACAACGCGATCATCCCGCTCAAGGAGCGCGTCGCCGGCGCGAGCTACGATCCGCTCGCGGCGCTGTGGCGCAACATCACGGGCAAGAACCAGCCCGGCGGCCCTCCGGCGCCCAGCGCGCCGAAAGCCGGCCACTAATCGCGAGACGGCCCCGCCACGGCGGGGCCGTCTTCGTTCCTGTGATCAATTGCACACGCCGGATGTGAGCGTCCCCGCGGGCGCTCGTGGCATGGCAATGGTATGCTGGAGTCCGGACCGCCGTAACCCTCGCTCGGGGCGTCGGTCAGCCCGATGAACCGGGCATGAGGTCTGCATGCAGTTCCGCCACACCCTCGTCGTTCTCGCCGCGCTCGCGCTTTTCGTGCCGAGCCTGCCGGCGATCGCCGCTCCGGATCCTTACCAGGCCACGGTCACCAAGATCGTGCGCCAGGTGGACTGGGAGCGCTCCCGCACGACGGTCTGGCAACCGGCCGGCGTGGGCAATCTGCTGCTGGTGGGCGACACGCTGCGCACGGGTCCGGACGCCAAGGCCGAGCTGCAATACGGCGACGGCTCGCTCACGCGCGTGGGCAGCCTGAGCTCGCTGACGCTCACGGGCGACGGCAATCGCGAGATCCATCTGGAATCCGGGCGCATTTGGCTGCACGTCACCAAGCACAGCGTGGGCATGAAGGTCATCACCCCGGGCGCGGTCGCCGCGATCACGGGCACCGAGCTGATGGTCGACTTCGACCCCAGCACGCGCCTCACGCACGTCACCGTGTTCGAGGGCTCGGTCAACGTCACGAGCGACGTCGGCAATTTGGTGCGCGTGCTCGGCGGCACCACGACGCTGGTGCCCTTCCGCGAGCCGGCCGCGGCCCCCGAGCCGATTCCGCCGGTGCAGTTCCAGGAGCGCGCCAAGATCTTCAAGCCGCTCTCGTTGAACGCGGGCGACCAGACGACCACGCAGCCCACCAACGGCCAGTCGCAATCGGGCAACCAGCAAAGCGGCGGCGACAACTCGAGCAAGGGCACGCCAAGCAGCTCCAGCGGCTCGGAAAAGGGCCAGCAGACGAACAACAACCAGTCGTCCAGCAGCCAGAGCAGCACCAAGAGCTCGGACAACAGCACCTCGACGAAGGGCTCGGACAGCAACAGCGAAAAGGGCCAGCAGTCCGATTCGAGCAAGTCTTCCGGCCAATCCGACGGCAATCAGACCGCGACGACGGACAACCAACAGACGGATCCGACGCAAACGGACACGCAGCCTCAGCCGACGCAAACCGACGCGCCGCAGCCGGATACCAAGGCGACGGACACGACGACGCACCCCGACGAAGTGAAGCCCGATCTGCAAGGCCAGACGGACACTCTGATGGATCCGCGCGTGCTGAACG
>DATNPP010000050.1:0-1978 GCA_036703175.1 Oscillatoriaceae cyanobacterium | reverse complement strand
GCGTTTGACACCAATGAAGTTGAAGAAAGGACGCTAGGATGAAGAAGATTTTGGGTCTGTCCGCTCTGCTCGCGCTCGGCGTGAGCGCCCCTGCGATGGCGCAGGGCATGGTCGTGCTCGCCCCCGGCGGCGGCACCGCCTCCAACACCAGCAGCCAACCGACCCAGTTCCTGAACACGGATACGGCGCAGGTGCTGCCGGACGGTCAGGGCTACCTGATGGTCGGCGGCGGCGCAGCTCCGATGGCGAACATGCCGGCCATGATGACGGGCACCGTGCCCGGCGCGGCGCTCAACTACATGCGCGGCATGGGCAACAACGGTGAGTTCAGCTTCGGCCTCGGCCTCGGCTACATGTCCAACCCCTCGGCCTTCAACGGCGCGATCGGCCTGGGCTGGAAGCAGAGCTTCAGCCAGATGGTCGCGGGCAACATCGCTCTCGGCCTGGGCGGCGTCGGCAGCGGCACCACCACGCTCGACGGCATGGTCGGCCTGCCCATCAGCGTCGGCTCCTTCGTGATCGACCCGCGCCTGGAGTTCCCCACCCTGGTGGGCGGCGGCTCGGCCACGGCCGGCTCGTCGGTGCAGGTGGCGCTCGGCTACCAAACGCCTATCGCGACCAACTGGTCCTTCCTGGGTGACGTCGTGCCGACCTACGGCCTCAACGGCGGCGGCTTCAGCCTGCCCCTGGGCCTCGGCCTGCGCTTCTCGCCCACGTCGACCTCGGCGGTGGACTTCGACATCGTGAACCTGGGCATCACCCCCGGCTTCACGGCGAACGTCGGCCTGCTGGGCGTGACGGGCTGGGTCGGTTTCTAAGCTCCCAAGTCAAAGGCCCGGAGGCGCTGCCTCCGGGCCCTTTTTTGTCTCTACTGACGGGGCAGCTGCGTCTTCAGCAACTTGATCTGGTCGTCGAGGTTGCTTTCCTCGTGAAGATGGTAAATGCCGAAGCCCATGGCCGCGGCGCCGAGCACGAGCCCCGGAATGGCCAGCAGCGGACCGGCGAGGCCGAACAGCGTGCCGCCGAGCAGGATTCCCATGCCGCCGGCGAAGCCGAGCGCCCCGAGCAGCTTGTGGTGGTCGGCGGAATTCTGCAGCTGCAGCACCTGTTGCAACGTCGGCTTGCCGTCGGCGAGCTGCAGCGAATCGCCGGGCAGCGCCGGCGCAGACGCGGGCACGCTCGCCGCTCGCGGCTTCGTGGTCGATACCACGGGGGTTGCGGGCTTCACGGCGTTGATCGTCGACATCCTGAATTCTCCTTCACGTCCCGTCGGGCCTCCACACATCGGCCCGCGGCTCACAAACGACTTGTCACGCGCCGTCGTGACAAGCGCGTGACAAACCATGCGATCGAGTTTAGGCCTGTTTCAAGGCGGGGTTAATTTTCGAACGAGCTAGAGTCCCGTCAGGCAGACGACCGAGGCGACCAGGCTCGCCAGGCGCGCCCAGCCGTGCGGCTGGCGGCGGGCCAGGTAGCGCTCGAAGCGGATCGGCTGGTTCGCGCCTTCCACGAGGTTCGCGAAGCGCACGCCGATGCGCAACAGCTCGCCGGGATGCTCGGCGCACAGCAAGCGCAGCAGCCCCAGCGCGGTCGGCATGACGCCTTGCAGCTGATCGCTCGGCCGCGGCAGCGCGAGCGTGCGACGGCGCACCCGGCCGTCCGCCAGGTAGAGGCTCACGGTCAGCCGGCTGGCCCGCCGCTCGCGTTGCGCGAGGTCCACGCAGGCCTCGGCGACCAGGCGTTCGAGACGCTGGCTCCACAGCATCCAGCCCAGCGGAATGGGCGCGTCCACCATCAACGAGGGAAGGGACGAAAGAAGCGGCAATGCGGGCGATTGGGACATGGCGACCTCCTGCTGGCCGATAGAACATTTGTTTGCCTGATGGGTCCGAGTATACTCGAAACAATGTTCGAGAACAAGTGATCGATCACACGCCGGCAAAAATCTTGACGGCTCGCCTGGAAGCGAACACGGAGC
>DATNPP010000048.1:0-4944 GCA_036703175.1 Oscillatoriaceae cyanobacterium | reverse complement strand
GATCGGGATTGGTCACCTGCGCGCCGCCGATCGACACCGAGAAGGTCTTGCCCTCGCTCGAGCCGAACTTGGTGCCCGTGATCGTGACGGCGCTGCCGGGCGCGCCGTCGTGAACGCTCAGGCCCGCGATCGTCGGAATGCTCGGCACGAGCACAATTGGCGGCGCCGTCGTGTTCTGGCCGGATTTGACCACCGCGCCCGAGACGAGCGCCTGGCCGACGCCGGTCTTGGTGGCGTAGAGCTGGAAGGTGCCCTGCGGCATCTGCGAGATGGTGAAGTGGCCGGCGCTGTCCGTCTGGGCCTGATAGCTGGTGCCGGGCACGAACACGTCGACGCCGATCAAATTGGTCACGGCGGTGTCCGAGGCCGTGACGGTGCCCGTCAGCGTGCCGGTCGGCGCGAGTTGGAGCGTGACGCCCGTGGCGTCGCTCGCGACGTTCATTGCGATCGCCTTCGTGTCCGGATTCGCCACCGCCTCGAGGTTGAGCGGCCGGCCCTGCTGATCATGCAGGGTGAAGTGCCCCTGTGCGTCCGTCGTGGCCGTGAGCGAATCGTCGAGCACGTGGTAGCCGCTGCCGTTGTTGCTGATGATGCTGCTGCCTTTGTCGCTGATGAGCCCGCCGCCGTTGTTGCTTAGCAGATAGCCCGTCACCGGCACGCCCACGGCGGGTTTCCCGCTGGTGTCGAGCACGAGCCCGAAGTAAGCGCTCGGAGCGGTCGTCCCCGAGGCGTCCGGCCTGCTTGTGGGGCTCGCGGAAGTGGACGGCCCCGGTGAGGGCGTCTTCAAGCCCGCGGTCGTCAGGCGATGGCCGGAGGGGCTCGTCGCATTGGGGGCCGCAGCCGTGCAGGCGCTGATCAACAGCACGAGGAGCAAGGCGGCCGGAGGGAAATGACGTATCACGGGGATCCTCGTGGACGGGCGAAAGAACCGCGAACGGCGGACCTCTGCCTGTATGATACCCCTGCGTCAGAAGGGCGACACCTCGACCGGCCGACCTAAGGCTTGCACGTTTCCAGGGCGGCCGGCGCGGGTATAGGGCGCATGCCGACTTCGATGAGGAAATCATGCGCCGCCTGCTCGTCCCTTTATTGATGTTGTCTCTCACGGGCTGCCACGCCGCCAACCTCGCGGCCGGCACGCTGAAGACGATTCAGGTCACCAGCCAGGCGGCGCGCAGCGTGCAGATCGAAGTGCGCGCCCCCGGCTCCCTCGCCGCGGGCGCGCAGATTCTCTCGGACGCCGGCGCGGGGCTCTGGAACGGCGGATCGATTCTCTCGGACGCCGGCGCGGGCGTCATCGCGGCGGGCGGCGGCAACGTGATCGCGGCCGGCGCCGGCAACTATCACGTGGAGGACAGCCTCGCGGGCGACGTACCCGTCGTCAAGGCCGGCGTGCAGTTGCTGACGCTCTCCGGCGCGCCGATCGGCAGCCCGATCGAGACGGACAGCCAGGGCAACGTCACGCTGCCCAGCGTGCCCGACGGGCAACCGATTTCGGCCGTGGCGGCCTTCTCGACCGGCGGCAAGGTCTATCGCCTGGCGGTGCTGCTGGCGCCCGGCGCCGCGCCGGCTCCGGTCTTCGCCGATCCGGTCAACACGATGGTGGAAAGCGCCGTCAGCAACGTGCTCGCGGCGCATCCGCTGGCGCAGTCGCCGGCGCTCACGTTCACGAAGCTCAAGCAGGTCTGGTCGATTTGCGACAACGCGGGCATCACGGTCGATCCGGCCGATCTGCAGGCGAATCTGCCGCCGGACCAGCTGCGCGCCAACCTCGTGAAGATCTGGCAGCAGGCGATCGCCTCGCAGATTCCCTCGGCGACGGACAAGCAGACGGTGCAGGACTTCATGAACCAGATTCGGGCCGCCGCGGCCGGCCAATGATCACGATCGCGGGCACCGGCCATCGGCCGGACAAGCTGGGTGAAATCTGGTATCCGGGCAAGTGGACGCCGGCGATCGCCGTCATCAAGCAGAAGCTGGCGCACTACGGCCATGCGCTGCGCGTGATCTCCGGCATGATGATTGGCTTCGATCTGATGCTCGCCGAGGCCTGCGCCGAGCTCAAGGCCGAGGGCGTGCCGGTTCGCTGGGTGGCCGCTCTGGCTTACGAGGGCCAGGAAGAAGCCTGGCACCACGACGCGGCCGTCGCGACGGAGTGGTACCGGAAGCTGCTGCAATTGGCCGACGAGCGCGTCGTCGTCTCGCGGGAGTGCACCCGCGAGGCCTTCGAGTTGCGGGCGCGCTGGATGGTCGAAGAGGCCAACGCCGTGCTGGCCTGCTGGGACGGCAGCCCGGGCGGCACCGGCGCGACGCTCGAGCTCGCCAGAGCCGAGAGCAAGCCGGTGGTCAACATCTATCCCGAGATCCGCCAGGCGCTCGGGTTTTAGCGCTAGAACTGCGTGATCGGCAAGCCGAGCGAATGCTCGAGCTGCTGGCGCGCGAAGGTGGTCAAAAAGGCCCCTTGCTCCGCGGTGGTGTCCATCAGCTTGCCGTTGTGGTTGAGGTCGAGCGCCTTCGTGAGCTTCATGATCAGCGGCCAATCGCCCTGCACGCCGATGTCGACCATGTAGGGGCGCAGCTCGGAGAGCTGGAAGTTCTTGTCGCCGGCGTAGGGCGCCACCTGGTGGGTGAGCTGGGCTTGCAGGAACGTCGCGTAGGCCGCGACGACCGTGGACTTGGCGATCGCCTGCTGGTACTCGGCCGCCTCGACTCGGCCGTCGTGATTCGTGTCGCACTGGGCCTGGAACACCTTCGCGGCGTCCGCCGTGTGGTGCGAGGCGTAATCCGCCACGCTCACGCTGCTCGCCGCGCCGAAAAGGGCCTTGCCCTGTTCTTGCAGCACGGTCTTGACGGGGGCGCTGACGTCCGGGCCCTTGGTGCGCGCGTAGGCGGCGAACGACGCGGGCGCCGTCAGCGCGCTCTGCGGCACGTTGGCGCCGCAGCCCGCGAGCACCACGACGGTGAGTCCCAATCCCAACGCACGAATCGTCTGCATTCTGACCTCGTCTTATACTAACCTTAACTTTTGCTAGTCTAAGCGAGGAAGGAAGCCTTGTCAATCACGAATTTAGCAGCGGCCGGCAAAAGGCGACGAGCGTTTCGAGCGCCTGCAGCACGCGCGTGGGGTCGGCGATCGCGATCTTGGTGGTGTCGAGGTAGATGATCGCGCCGTCCGGCGTGCCCACGGGCAAGCACCACACGGTGCGCAAGCCCAGCGCCTGCACGCTCTCGCGCGCCTGCCAGCCCTCGGCCTCGGCCATGTCCAGCAGCGTGAAGGGCTCTCGCGTGTCGCGTACGTGCTCGAGCACGCCGCGGCTCGCCATGCCCGCCCGGTAGCCGATGGCGCGGCCCTGGCGCGCGCGGCCGGCGATCGCCCGCCACTCGTCCGCCCCGGGCACGAGGTAAAAGGCGCACTCCGCGTCGGCCGCCTCGATGGCGGCCTCGAGCAACGCGCCCGCGAGCTCCTCGGTGCGGCCGACCAGCAGTCGGCCGGCGACCGTTTGAAGCGTCGCGCGCCCCAGGTCGGCCCGCAGCCGGGCGCGCTCACGCACGATCGCGCCCGCGGCGGCCGTCGCGAAGGCGCCGAGCAGCGCCACGTCCTCTTCGGAAAGCAGCGGCTCGACGGCCGCGCGGTCGATGTAGATCGCGCCGAGCAGGCTCGTGGGCGTCAGCAGCGGCAAACAGACGACCGTGCGCAGCGCCAGCGCCATGACGCTTTGGGCTTCTTTCCAGGCCGCGTCCTCGCTCGCGTTGGCGCTGTAGACCGGTTGCGCGGAGAAGAGCGCGTGCTCGACGATCGAGCGGCTGAAGCCCTCGGCCATCTCGGTCTCGTAGTCCAGGCCCTTGGTGAGGGCCTTTTTCAGTCGGCCGTCCTCGTAGGTGAGCAAATAGCCCCGATCGGCGTGAACGAGGTCGATCACGCCTTCGAGCGCGCAGCGGGCGATCGCCGCCTCGTCGGTGCCCATCGCGACGGCCTCGACCCACTGGGCGTAGCGCCGCACGTCCAGGCCCGTGGCGGCCGGTGCGGGCGCGATCGCGAGCGCGGCGAGGCCGTGGCTGTCCAGCACGCGGCGGCGCGTGGAGTCGTCCAGCGCTTCGAGGGCGTGCTCCAGCGGCGCGAGCGCCGCCGCGGGCAACCCCGCGCCCAGCTCGCCGAGCAGCAGCGCGGCGCCGGCCGCGGCGTAGGGGTTCACTTCACAGGCGATCGCCTCTTCCGCGAGCTGGCGCGCCTTTTGCGGCTCGGCCGCGTGGGCTTCGAGCAGATGATCGGCCGCCAGATGCCACGGCGCGTCCCACTGCCGGGCGATCGCGGTGGCCGCCTCGGCGGCGGCGCGATCGCGCTTGAGCATCGCCAGCAGCTGCCAGGCGCGGTGGACCGCCACGCGGTTGGAGTCCGCCGTCAGCGCCTCGGCGGCGAGAATGGCGCCCGCCACGTCGCCGGCAAGGCGCTGCAGCTCGGCGCGGTGCACGCGCAATCGCGCGGCCATCTCGGCGTGTCCCGAGGCCGTGACCAGCGCTTCGAGGCGATCGGCCTCGGCGCCGGCGGCCTCGTGATCGCCGAGCCACAAGAAGGCTTCCACGCGATAGGCCCGCACGTGCTCTTCGAGCAGGCGGTTTTGAATGCGCTCGGCGATCGCGAGGGCCTCGTCGAGGGGCGCGAGGGCAGCTTGCGGGCGTCCCGTGCGGGCGAGCGCCTGTGCTTCGGCCGTTTTTGCCGCGGCGGCGACGAAGTGGCGGCCCAGTCGCGTCGCGCGCTCGGCGACCGCACGGGCCTCGTCGAGGGCCGAGGGGTCGCCCTTTTCGGCCGCCACCAGCGCGCCGTTGAGGCGTGCGACGATCAGCTCGGTCTCGAGGCCCAGCGCACGGCAGTTGTCCGCGTAGCGCGCGAAGGCGCTCTGGGCGCCGGCGAGGTCGCCCACGGCCAGGCAGGCGTTGCCGAGGTTG
>DATNPP010000009.1:0-9684 GCA_036703175.1 Oscillatoriaceae cyanobacterium | reverse complement strand
TGTGCGGCGCGTCGAGCACCTGGTTGTTGCCGATGTAGCTGCCCACGTGCTCGGCCGGATTGCCGACGAAGACGAGATCGCCCGGCTTGAGCGCCGCCACGGTCAGCGGCACCGGCGTCCCGCGCGATTGTTGCATGTCGGCCGTGCCGTCGAGATTGAAGCCGGACATTCGCGCCGCTTGTTGCACCAGACCGGAACAATCGACGGGAGCCGGCTTAGAGAAGGTCGTCGCCGTGTGGCCGCCGCCCCAGAGGTAGGGCTGGCCGAGGAAGCGCATGGCATTGGCCAAGAACTGATCGCGCTGGCTCGCGCTGAACCCGCCTCCGACGGGCTGTGCGACGGGCTGCGCGGCGCTTCTCGATTGCCATGCCAATAACCTGAGCAAGCCGGGATACCTCTCGTCCTTTCAGAAGATTATGAGAGGCTTTGCCCGAATTCTGACGGCTATTAGGCAAAGGATAAACGTGAATTAACTGCTCGTGTACAGTCGAAAATTTTACTTGCTTCGCTGCTCAAGATCCTTTACAATCCGCAACATCGATGCGGGTTGCTCCGCCTGGCAACGGCGCCAGGGCCTGCCGACGGCGACAGAATACGGACGCGCCCCTGTTCCCCCCCAAGCCCACGAGGATCGGGTTCTCCCGGTCCTCCACTTTTTTCGAATTCGGCGCGTCGTCTCAGTTCGTCGGGCGCGGGCCGACCAGCCAGGTCGCGGTGGCGGTGGCGACGACGTCGCCGGCGGCGTCGCGCAGCACGGCCTGGATCTGATGCTCGGCGGAGACGCTGCAGTCCGGAATGGCGATGTCGCACTCGCCCGTGATCGGGCCGCGGGCCTTCTTCGTGTAGGCCATCGACAGGTTCGTCACGATCGCCCGCGCCGAATCCGGCAGCCCGAAGTTCATCGCGAGGCCGCTCGTGGCCTCGGCGAGGTTCAACAGCGCGATTGCGTGCACCGAGTTCAGGTGATTGCGCAGCTTACGGCGATCGCGCATCAGCAGCTTCGCGTACCCGGGCCGCAGCTCGAGCACGTCGGCACGGATGCTGCCGGTGTAGGGCACCAAGACGCCGAACAGACGGCTGAAGATCGCCTTGCCCATGGGCTTGGGGCTCAGGACCTCCCAGGCGCGGCGCAACCGCGCGATCGGCGACGAAGACTGGCTCATACTCCCCCTAGCGCCCGACGCGATCCGCCGGGCCGTTCCGGCGAGCGCCCGCGCGCGCACCGGTGCCCCTCTTATTCCCCGCCGAGCAGGGCTTCGGCGCATCCGGGTCGAAAAGCGGCCAGCAGGGGATGGGCGTCGAAGTCCACAAAGATTTCACATACAGTGTCTTGACATTGTAAACTTTTGTAACGTACCATGGAATCCGGCGTTCGATCGGCGCGGAAGCGAGGGTTTTGGCTCAAAGCCCAAGCGTCGACGGCGAGGAATGGCATGGCAAGCGCGAAAAGGGGAATCCGAATGCTGAAGCTGGATGTTCAATTGCAGGACGCGGACAGCTCGGACCGCCGAGCCCCGGGCCTCAATGAGGAGCCGGAAGGCTTCAACGAGCTCGAGGAACCGGTGGTCGAGATCGAGCACGTCGGCCTCCTTGACGAGGAGGACAGCCGGCCGACCACCTGGGTGCCCAGCGGCAACGCGCCGTCGGATCCGGTGCGGTTGTACCTGCGCGAGATCGGCCGCATTCCACTGCTCAAGGCCGCCCAGGAAACCGCGCTCGCGCGGGCGGTCGCGGCGGGCGGTCCCGAGGGCGAGGCGGCCAAGTGCAAGCTGATCGAGGCGAATTTGCGCCTGGTGGTGTCGATCGCGAAGAAGTTCATGGGCCGCGGCCTCTCGTTCCTGGATCTGATCCAGGAGGGCAATCTGGGCCTGATTCGCGCGATCGAGAAGTTCGATCCCGAGAAGGGCTACAAGCTCTCCACGTACGCGACCTGGTGGATTCGCCAGGCGATCACGCGCGCGATCTCGGATCAGGCGCGCACGATCCGCATTCCCGTCCACATGATCGAGACGCTGAACCGATTGAAGCGCACCACCCGCGTGCTGGCGCAGGAGTTGGGGCGCAAGCCGACCGAAGAGGAAATCGCGAGCTCGATGGAGATCTCGGTCGACAAGCTGCAGGAGCTGATCAAGGTGGCCCAGGAGCCCGTCTCGCTCGAGACGCCGATCGGCAAGGAGGAGGACTCGCGCCTGGGCGATCAGATCGAGAGCCAGGACACCGACACGCCGATCCTGACCGTCACGCACGAACTGCTGCGTGAGGACATTTTCGACGCGCTGAACACGCTCTCCGAGCGCGAGCGCGAGGTCCTCAAGCTGCGCTTCGGCCTCGAGGATGGCCGGCAGCGCACGCTCGAGGAAGTGGGTGAGCACTTCGGTGTCACCCGCGAGCGCATCCGCCAGATCGAGGCCAAGGCGCTACGCAAGCTTCGTCATCCCAGCCGCAATCGTCGGCTGGTCGAGTACACGACGGCTTGAGCGCGGCCTCCGGAGGAGGGCGCAAGAAGGGCGGCTCGAACGGGCCGCCCTTCTTGTCGTCAAACCCGCGCTTCGACCTCGTCGAGGCGCACCGGGCGGCGCTCGGCGGCCGATAGTTTGGCGGCGCGCGCCATCACGAGCGGCACGCGGCCGTCGGCGCCCGTAACGGAGGGCGCGCGATCGTCGCGCAAACAGGCCACGAAGTCGCGCATCTCGAGCAGATAGGCTTGCTCGAAGCGCTCGATGAACCAGTGCAGAGGCGTGTCGCCGCGCACGCCCGCGCTCGAGCTGAGCGTCACGGTGGTGGGCGTCAGATTGCCCACGGCGACGGAGCCCTCCGAGCCGAAGACCTCGACGCGCACGTCGTAGCCGTAGCGCGCCTGGCGGCTGTTGTCGATGTTGCCGAGCGCGCCGCCGGCGTAGCGCAGGCTGGTGAGCGCCGTGTCCACGTCGCCCAGGCTGCCGATCGCCGGGTCGATCAGCACGGCGCCCATCGCGAAGATCTCGACCACCTCGTCGCCCATCAGCCAGCGCACGGCGTCGAAATCGTGGATCGTCATGTCCGTGAAGATACCGCCGGAAACGGCCAGGTACTCCAGGCTCGCAGGCTTGGGATCACGGCCGGTCACCTTGATCAGATGCGGCTTGCCAATCGCCCCCGAGGCGATCTGTTCTTTCGCCTTGGCGAAGCCGGGGTCGAAGCGGCGATTGAAGCCGACCTGCAGCCGCACGCCCGCGCGCGCGACGGCCTCGAGGGCCTCGTCCACGCGCTTGAGATCGAGATCGATCGGCTTCTCGCAGAAGATCTCCTTGCCGGCCTCGGCGCACTCCTGAATCATGCGGGCATGCTGGTCGGTCGGCGAGGCGATCACGAGCGCCTTGATGGTCGGATCCGCGAGCAGCTCGCGGTAGTCGGCCGTCGCGCGCGCCACGCGCAGCTGCGCGGCGCACGCGGCCGCCACGTCGAGCTGCGGATCGGCGATCGCCGCCAGCTCGGCGCCGGGCACGCGGTAAGCGAGATTCTCGGCATGCACGCGGCCGATACGGCCGGCACCGATGACACCGAAGCGAAGGGGGGCGGTCATGCGATCTCCACGTTTCTCGAGGGGCGGAACGCCCCATCATAGCAGAACCACAGCCAATCAAGCACTTTGTCGTCTCTTCCCTTGCGGGAGAGACGACAGGATGGCTGCCTCAATGGCTGTCGCGCATGGCGCGCGCGGCGAGCTTTACGAGCAGCCGGCGCGGCACGAAGCGGCCGAGGGTCGTGACCAGGCGATTCAGCGTGCCGGGCACCACGACGCTCGCGCCGCGCGCGAGGCCCGCGAGCGAGGCCTCGACGACCGCCTCGGGGGTCATGAAGTGGCTGCGCGCGTCGTCCGGAAAGCCGGCGACGCCGAAGAACTCGGTGCGGGTGGTGCCGGGACAGAGGGCTTGTACGTAAATGCCGTCCGGGCGCAGCTCCTCGGCGAGCGCTTCGGAAAAAGAGAGCACGTAGGCCTTGCTGGCCGAATAGACCGCGAGCTCGGGCACCGGCTGGAACGCGGCCACCGAGGCGACGTTGACGATCGCCCCATTGCGCCGCGCGCGCATGCCAGGCGCGAAGCGGTGGCACAGGGCCGTGAGCGCGAGGACGTTCAGCTGCAGCATCTCGTGCACGCGCGCCGCCTCCTGCGTCGCGAACGGCCCGTACAGGCCGAAGCCCGCGTTGTTCACGAGCCAGTCGACCGCGAGCCCACGGGCGCTCACCTCGGCGAAGAGGCGCTCCGCGGCATCCGGCGCGAGCAGATCGAGCGGAATGATCGGGACCTCTACGCCATGGGCCGCCGCGAGCTCGGCGGCGATCGCCGCGAGGCGATCGGCCCGGCGCGCGACCAGGATCGGCACGTGGCCACGCCGGGCAACCGCGCGGGCGAACGCCTCGCCGATGCCGGACGACGCCCCGGTGATCAACACGGTCTTGGACACGGCTGCTCCTCTCGTCCTCGCTGCGCAGAATACCACGACGCGCAAACCCTCACATGCTTGTCTGGCGAAGAGGCGCGCCTTGCGCCATTCAGGAGGAATGCTGTGATCAAAGTACACAAATTTGAAATCTCTTGCTTATTCCCCCGTAATCACGGGTAAAAGAAGAGAACGTTCTGTTGCAGGAGGTAACGGCATGCTGCTAACGCTCGAAAAAGCGCTCCCCCTTGCCGCCAAGCGCCCCGGGCTGCTCGAGCCCGACGCGGTGCTCGATCTCCTCGGCGCTCGCCGCAATTTGATGCTCACGGCCGAGGATCTCGCGGAATACCTGTGTCGCCCGCTGGAGCAGGTGCTCCACGTGCTGAGCTACCTGACGAGCTTCGGATTGGTGGCGACCTGCCGCGTCAACGACGCCTGGCACTACAAGATGGCCTGAACGGCCGCCGAGCGCTCCGCGAGGAGCGCTTTTTTTTATCGGCTGGCCAGGTGATCGGCCGGCTTCGCCAGCTGCGGCGCGTCCGGATTCGGATACTTGGCGAGCAGATCGGGCGTCACGCCGTTGTGGCGAATGATGTCCCGGTAGACGGCGACCAACGGCGTCTCGTGGCGCGTCAGATCGCCCGAGCGGATGTCGACGCGCCAGAGGCCGAAGCGCGGATTGTAGCTGCCCCACTC
Organism: Oscillatoriaceae cyanobacterium; assembly: GCA_036703175.1. Classification (GTDB taxonomy): domain Bacteria; phylum Cyanobacteriota; class Sericytochromatia; order S15B-MN24; family JAQBPE01; genus DATNPP01. Next base: position 4,567 of record DATNPP010000009.1, on the reverse strand, counting down.
GTAGTTGTCCGTGAGCGTCCAGTAGAAGTAGCCCAGAATCGGCACGCCCTCGGCCTTGACCGCTTCGAGCGCCCGAATGTGCTGCACCATGTAAGCCCGGCGGCTCCAGCCGTCCGGACGCGGCGCGCCGTTGTCCGTCGCGCAGCCGTTCTCGGCGACCATGATCGGCAGATGGAAGAGCCGGTAGTAGCTTTCGAGCGTGCGCTTGAAGTCCGCCGGATTGGCCGCCCACTTGTACGGCTCGATCGGGAACTCGGTGAAGGCGTCGTTCGTGCCGTAGTAGTGCAGCGCGACGTAGTCGAGGTACTTCGCGCGGGGCTGGCCGTCCCAGCCTTGCTTTTGCCCGAACAGGTAGAAGAGCGCTTCACCCGGGCGATACGAGAGGCCGCCGACCGGCAGCACGCAGTTGTACTCGCTCATGGAGACCTTGGCCGCCGGCTGGAGGGCGTGAATGATGCCGTACGCGTCCTTGTGCGCCTGCACGATGTTGGCGAGCGCGCGCGCCAGGTGATCGGGCCCCTTGAGCCGCGGCGGAATCATGCCGGCCGCATAGCCGCCCAGAAGGCTGGTCGAGGGCTCGTTGAAGGTGATGTAGTACGGAATCTCGGCGCCGAACTCGCGCACCACGAAGCGCGTGAAGCGGTCGAAGGCCGCGACCGTGCGCGGGCTCTCCCAGCCGATCAAGCCGTCGCGATCCGGCACCAGGGTCCATTCGGGGGCCGTGAAGTGAAAAAGCGTGATGACGGGCGTCATGCCGCGATCGCGAATGCCCTCGAGCAAACGATGGACGTACGCGATCTCGTGCGGATCGTAATAGCCGGGCCGGGGCTCGAGGCGGTCCCACTCGATGCTCGTGCGGAAGGCGTTCAGGCCCAGGCTTCGCGCGCGATCGAGATCGGCGTCCAGATGCCCGCGGAAGTCCGGCCCCTTGGTGATCGTATCCGGCACATAGTGGCCGCGCAGCATCGCGTTCCAGTCGCTCGACGGAGAGATGCCGTCGTTTTGCAATCCCGAGAGCGTCACGCCCCACATAAAGGGCGTGCTGCCGAGCGGCGAGGGAGGAAGCCCGGGGTCGGCGCCGGCGGGAGCCGCGAGGCCCAGCGTCGCCGCGAGCAAAAGCAGACACAAGCGTTTCACGAAGCCAGCTTAGCGCTTCATGAAACGACCGACAAGCGCCTGGGCGCGCTTGCGGCTCAAGATTTATTGCGCGACGAGGCGTTGGCCCACGAGGCTCAGTTCGCCGTCGTGGTCGATCAATACCGCGCTGTAGCCGCGCTCGGCGAGGAATTGCGTGCCGGCCTCGCGACCGAGAATCAACGCGACCTTCGAGGCCACCTCGCTCGCGACCGCGCTCGGACCGATGACGGTGACGGTGTGCAGGTCGCTCGTCGAGGGCTGCTGCGTGCGCGGATCGATCAAATGATGGTGCCAGCGGCCGTCTTGTTGCCAGCGGCGCTTGCCCACGCTGCTGGTGGCGATCGCCTCGTCGCACAGCGCAAACAACGCGACCTCCTCGCCGTCGCGAAACGGATCCGCGAGCGCGACGGCCCACGGCTCGTCGTCCCGCTTGCCGAAAGTACGCATGTCGCCGCCCGCGTCGACCAGTACCGGCCCGAAGGCCCGCAGCTTCTCGGCCAGGCGATCGACCGTCCAGCCCTTGGCAATGCCGCCGAGATCGAGCCCCGTGCCTGCGGGCAGATCGATCGTCGAATTGTCGATTCGAATCTCGCGCCAGGCGGCCCGCGGCGCGAGGGTGGCCGCGCCGCGCGCGCGTCCGATCGTCTCGAACGAGCCGACGTAGCCGGCGCGGTGCAGCGCGGTGAAAACCGTGGGATCGAAGACGCCGTCCGTGGCCTCGGATTGCTTGAGGGCCAGCGTGGCGACGTCGCGCAAAATCGGCGAAACCGCTTGCGGCCCCTGGCCCGCCGCCGCGTTCAGGCGGCTGAGGGCCGAGTTTTGCCGAAAGCGGCTCAGGTCTTGTTCGACCGCCTCGAAGAAGATCGAGGCGGTCTCGAGCGCGCGCGCCGCCTCGGCGTCTTCGCTTTCCAGCCAGACGCCGATGTCCGTGTTCATCGCCCGAAAGCGGCGCTCGTGAAGCATATTAGGAGGCGCGAGTGGGCGGTGCGACCGGCTTGGGGGCCGAGTGGCCCGCAAAGTGGCTGTCGAGCACGCGGTGAGACTTCTTGAGGTCGCGCAGGGCCTCGAGCTTCAAGGCTGAACGGGCCTTGCCGTTCGCGCCTACCTCGTTGAGCACCTCGTGCAGGGCCTTTTTCATCGCCTGCTTCGAACCGCCCTCCGCCTTGGCCATCGCTTCCACTTTCTGGACGATGGCCTTTTCCGTCGACGGGCTCACGAACGAAGGCTGGTTTCCGCGAATCTGCGTCATTTCTTCCTCCTCACTCCAAGCCGGTCTCCTCCGGCCCGATCCTTATCCGCAAGATTCCGAGCCGCCTGCGCGACCAAACAAGGATTTAACAATCGTTTAATTCAGCGCCGCCGTCGTCGTCGCCGGCGGCGGAAACTTCGCGAGCAGCGCGGGCGTCACGCCGTTATGGCGAATAATATTCCGGTAAACCGCCACCAGCGGCGTCGCATGGCGCGTGAGGTCGCCCGAAAGCACGTCGACGCGCCAGAGGCCGAAGCGCGGCGAGAAGCTGCCCCACTCGTAGTTGTCCGTGAGCGTCCAGTAGAAGTAGCCCATGATCGGCACGCCCTCGGCTTTGACCTGCTCCAGCACCTTGATGTGCTGCACCAGGTAGGCCTCGCGGCTCCAGCCGTCGGCGCGCGGCGTGTCGTTGTCCGTCGCGCAGCCGTTTTCCGTGACCATGATCGGCAAGTGGTAGGTCTGATAATAGCTGTGCAGCACCGTGGCGAAGTCTTGCGGGTTCACGCCCCAGCGGTAGGGCTCCACCGGAAACGTCGAGGCGGCCTGCGTGTCCACGGCGCCGTAGTAATGCACCGCCACGAAATCCAGGTACTTCGAGCGCGGGCGGCCGTCCCAGCCGTCCTCCTTGTCCAGGAAGAAATTGAGCCATTCGCCCGGCATGTAGTTCACGCCGCCGTCGGCGACCGGCACCAGTGCGTTGTACTCCGGCAGCGAGACGTGCGCGACGGGATCCAGGCGGTGAATCGCCTTGTAAGCGCCGATGTGCGCGGCGATGATGTTCTGCGCCGCGCGGTACGCCGGAAAGACGCCGGTCAGATGCGGCTGAACCCAGCCGAGCACGTAGCCGCCGCCGATGAGCGTCGAGGGCTCGTTGATCGTCAAATAGTAGTCGATCTGGGCGCCGAACTCCTTGGCGACGAAGGCCACGTATTTCACGTACGCGGCCACGGTGCGGGGGTTCTCCCAGGCCACCAGGCCGTCGCCGTCGTCCTTGTAGATCCACTCGGGCGAAACGAAGTGGTGCAGCGTGACGACCGGCGTCATGCCGCGCGCGTGGATCGCGGCGAACAGGTGGTGCAAATAGGCGACTTCTTTGGGATCGAAGTAGCCGGGGCGCGGCTCGAGGCGCGCCCACTCGATGCTGGTGCAGAACGCGTTCAGGCCCAGGCTTTCGGCCCGATCCAGATCGGCCGTCTCGTTGTCGCGAAAGTCCGCGCTGTGGCCGCTGCGCTCGGGCAGCTTGCCGCTGCGCTCGAGCTGGTACCAGTCCATGCTGGGCGTGGCGCCGTCGTTCTGGTAGTCCGAAAGCGTCACGCCCCACATGAAGGGCGGCCGCCCCACCGGCGAGGGGGGCAACTCCGGTTGCTGCGCCCAGGGCAACAGCGAAAGCAGCGCGAGGGCGGGGAACAGAAGGGCGTTCAGCTTCACGAAGGCGACCTTTCGAGCGTTCCTATGATGCCGTACGGACGCCCGATTGTCATCGTGCAAAACGCTGCCGCGAGGCATGTTTGCACGTTGCACGGCCCTCGCATCCTTTTGTATATTTTTGTGAAGGACGTTTTGCAGGGAGGATGGAATGGCAAAGACGCGTGAGGACTTCAAGAACAAGCTGATGGGTTATATCGAGGACGCCTGGGCGATGGAAAACCAGATCGCGCAGGTGCTCGAGGGCCAGATCAAGGATTTGGAAAGCTTTCCCGAGTTCCAGACGCGCATCCGGCAGCATCTGGAAGAGACCAAGCTGCACCGCAAGCGCATGGCCGAACGGTTGAGCGCCTACGGCAGGCAGCCGACGGAGCGCTTGACGAGCGAAATCAAGGGGGTCGTGGGCGGCCTGCTGGGCATGGCCACGGGCGCGTTGCAGGGCATGCGGGCGGACACGCTCGCGCGCGAGGTGCGCGACGACTTCGTGACGGAGAACCTCGAGGTGGCCGCCTACACGATGTTGATCGCCTGCGCGCGCGCGTTCGGCGACGACGAGACGGTGCAGGCCGCCGAGGCCAATCTGCGCGAGGACATTCAGATGCAGCGCTGGCTCGCCGACCGGCTCTCCGATGCCGCGCTGCTGTCGCTCGACCAGCAGGGCATACCGGTGCCGGCGGGCGATCGCCAGCCCGCGCTCGACGAGGCCGACGCCCAACTGCGCGTCGTCTTCGAGCCGATTCCGGGGCTCGGGGTCAA
>DATNPP010000542.1:0-3633 GCA_036703175.1 Oscillatoriaceae cyanobacterium | reverse complement strand
CGATCGGGCGATCGAAGGCGTCCGGTGCGGCGGCGAGAAAGTCGAGGATCGCGACCAGGTGGTGATCCGGATTGCCGCCCACGAAGCTGAGCGTGCGCACCTCGGGCGCCGTCGCCTTGGCGTACAGATCGTCGTAGGCCGCCGGCGCGAGCGGCGTGCCGCGATCCACCCGATTGATGAGGTCGTGCGTGTGGCAGTAGAGGCAATGCCAGGAGCAGCCCGTCAGCGCCACACAGAGCGACGGGGCGATTTCGCGCTCTTCTCCCTGGTGGACGTAGGCCTCGCCGAAGTAGGACTGCGCGCCCACCTTGCAGCGGCCACGCTCGCCCGCGGGACGGTCGACGCCGCAGCGGTGTTCGCACAGAACGCAGGAGCGCACGAGGCGTTGGGCGATCGCCCGCTTGAGGTCCAGCAGCGAGGGGCCTTCACCACGTTCCCCGGGCTCGGCCTCGAGCAGCCAGTCATGCAGCGCCCAAAGGCCGTCCAGGTCCTCCGGCCAGGGCTGCGGCGCGGGGATGCGGCGCGTGCGCCCGAGCAGAGCCGGCGGGACCACCCAGGCCGTGCCGGCGAAACGAAATCCGGGCTGCAGGGCCTCGAGAAGCGGCAGCGCGCCGCGATCGGGATCCTCGATCCACACCTCGCCGTTCGGATCGATCCAGACCCGATACTGATCGCGGCCTGACGCGTCCGCCATGGCTAGTGGTCCAGGTGATCGATCGTCAAATCCGCGTGCTGATCGCCCACGGCCACCGGATTGCGGGCGCAACTGCCCGACATGTCGCCCGGCACCTGAAGGCTCACCACGCCGCTGCGGCGGATGATGGCCTGCATCTCGACCTTGCCCTGCAACAGCTCGCCCGGCATCAGCACGTCTTCTTGCGAGAGCGTGTAGTGGACCGGGAAGGTCATGCCGACCATGCGCTGCACCGCGAGGGGCCGCGGGCCGCCGTTCGCCTTGCGCGCGACGATGTAGAGCGCATCGCTCTCGCCGAGCTTCGATTGCAGCGCGGCCGGCATCGAGATGGTGCCGGAGATGTTGTTGCTGGTCTCCGCGCAGCCGGCGAGGAGCGCCGTCAGCCCGAGCAGCAGGAACCAATTGCGCGGCCGGAAGGTCATGCCATTACGGTACGAGCCCCGGACCCCGGGTGTCAAGGCGATTGCCGAAATTTCCGTACTTTTTCGGGATTTGCATTGTGAATGCGGCGGCGTTATTATCTTCTGTGAAGTTGCGCAAGGTTTTGATACAATGCGTAACAAAGGCCGCCGTGGCGAGGGTGCTGCGGGCGCCCGTGTGCAAAGGAGCCAGCCATGCCCAAGGGAATTTGTCCGCTTTGCGGCAGCCGCACGATCCAGACCGCCGAGAACGCCGCCGTGTGCCCCTACTGTGAGGCCTCGGTGCAGGTGTTGAAGCAGGTCACGATTATTCATCCGCGCGGCGCGGCGCGCTAGAAGCCGCGTTGCGCCCTTCCGGGGCACGCCGAGCGTGACGGCTGTCGTTGTAGGTCCCGCAAGGAGCCTCTACAATGGCGGTTGTCGCCCATTCGGGCGGTGCTGTTCCGTGGAGGTGTGCGCATGTGGCCTGGCTACGGTCTTCCGTTGCCGCCTGAGCTGGTCGAGACTCGCGACTGGCTCTTCGAGGTCTTCAAGGAGGCGGGCCGCGGCCTGCCGCTTCCGCAGCAGATTGGGTTGTTGCTGATTGCTCAGGCGATCACGGCGGGCATGTTCGCCACCTGGATCGTGCCGAGCTGGTTGCAGCGGGATGCCCAGCGCCTGCCCGACGGGCTGGAGCCTCTGCTGGTGATTTTGCCGGCTCCGCTGCAAACGGCCGTGCGGCAGCTCGGCACGCCGGCGCTCGACGAGCTCGAGCGCGCCTTGTCCGCGCTGGGGTTGGCGATCGGGAGCTCGGGCTAGAACTTGACGTGCATGCCGAAGTGCACGTTGGCGCCCTTCTGGTCGTCGTAACCGCCTCCGACGGCGAAGTTGCCGACGCTGTACTCGGCGCCGACGCCGTTGGCGCCGCCCGCCTGGACTTTCAAAGCCAGCGCGTCGTTGTCGAGCAACATGTGCTGCTGCTTGTATTGCAGCGTGCCGGCGACCTTGCCCTGCGAGTGCGTGACGCCCACGCTCACGTTGTTCGTGAGCTGCTGGGAGAGGCCCGTCGTGAGGCGTTTCTTCGCATCGTAGCCGACGTTCACGCTGGTGCCGAAGGCCTTGCCCTTGGCGCCGTATTTCCAGCGGCCGTTCTGATGGTCGCTGTTGATCGTGAGTTGCAGCTGCTTCGCCGGCGTGAGGGTCGCCGCGACGCCCCCGTCCACCGTGTCCGTTTGCTGGACCTTGCCCGTCAGCTGCAGGCTGTCGCCGACCTTTTGGGTCACCTGGGCCGTGACGTTCCGCGAAGGCCCGGGCCTGACGGGCTTCGGGTGGGCGCCCTTCTTGAGGTGCGCGGGCTTCTTGGGCTTCGACGGGGCCACGTCGGTCGCGTCGACCGAGAGCGACAGGCCGTTCGTGAGATCCTGCTGTACGCCGGTCGGATTGCCCGTCTTGGCGTCGTACTTCACCTTGGCCGGCGCCGGCTTGGTGGATTTCGCGCGGCTCAGCTGAAGCCCATCCGACGCCATGCCGGGCACGTCCGGGGCGATCGGCGCCAGGTCCAGCGGGGGGTCCAGCCGGAGCGGCAGCGGATTGGCGAACTGGCCGACGCGGTTGGTGCTGGACCCCATCGCGATTCCTCCTCGGGCGCAAACGACCTCGATTTTCGTTATACCCTCGCTCGGTGGGTTCGACGCGTCACAGCAGATCCGCGCGGAAGACCTTGGTGGAGACGGTGCCTTCCGGCACCGAGACGCCGCCGACCAGGTAGAAGTGGTCGTCGTCGAAGAACCCCGAGAAGCGTGTCTCGGCGCGCTGATTGTCAGGGACGTCCTTGAACGTGGGCAGCGGTCCCAGATCGCGCCAGGCGAAGCTGGTGGGATTGAACTCCCAGATTTCGGTCTCGGCCTGGCCGTCTTGCAGCGTGCCGCCGAAGAAGTAGTAGCGGCCGTCGGCGGGGATCATCAGGCTGTTGCGCCAGCCCTCCGGCGTGCCGATCACGGTGCCGTTCGCGTCCGTCAGAAAGCTCCAGGCGTCTTTTGTCGCGTCGTAGGTCTCGATCGCCTTGAACCCGCCGCCGAAGAGCCAGATCTGATTGTTGACCACCGCGGCGGTCGCGCCGGTGACGGCGTTCAGCGTGTTGTTCATGGTCGTGAAATCGCCCAGCGGATTCATGTCGGACCCGATTTGTACACGCTCGACGCTGTAGAGCGCCTGGCCGGCGCCCGTGCCGCCGATCGCGTACAGATAGCCGTTCAGATAGGCCACGGCCGGATCATGGCGTGCCGACGACAACACGGCGGCGCTTTGCTCGGCGAAGCCGCGCAGCGGCGTGAGCACGTCCACTTCGCGCAGGTCCTGCGTGCCGAGCCTGCCGCCGACGAGGTAGTCGACCGCGCCGCCGGGAGAGCTCGCGGCGCCGTAGGCGGCGCGAGGCGTCGCGGTGCCGTTGAGGCTGATGTCGGTCCAGACGCCCTTGCCGACCGCGCTGAAGCTGTAGACGTCCCGATGCGGCGTGACGGTGCTGTCGTTGCCGTCGACGCT
>DATNPP010000540.1:0-2619 GCA_036703175.1 Oscillatoriaceae cyanobacterium | reverse complement strand
CGATCGGGCGCGCCCGCTCGACGACGAACCGCTGCGGGCCTCGATCGAGGCGCTCGCGCGGCGCGTGTATCGCGCCTTCGACCTGCAATCCCTCGTGCGATTGGATCTGCGTCTCGACGCTCATGGCCGATTGTGCGTGCTCGAGGCGAATCCCAAGCCGGATCTGCGCCGGCCGCATGCCGAATTGACCAGCCTCGCGACCATGGGCTTGCCCGCGGCCGGCATGACCTACGAGGATCTGATTCGCGGTCTGCTCGCCGAGCGGCTCTGGCGCTTGCTAGAAACCGAAACAGCCCTCTATCCGGGCCTCGGCGCGAAACTCGAAGACGAGGCGATCGCCCCATGAGCGATCCTCGCACCCGTTGGCTGGCGCCGGTGCTCGCGAGCGCCGTGTGTGCGCTCGCGCTGCTGCTGCTGGTCTACGCGGGCTTGGGCGAGGCGTACCGCACCTATCCGACCTTTGTGACGCGCAGCCTGGCGTCGCAAGGCGAGGTGGTCCAAGAGGCCATCGATCGCTTCGCGGCCTCCGGCTTGCCCATCGCGCAGTACCCCGGCCTCGCCGGCGGCGTCGCCACCCTGATGCGCACGGACGCGGCGATCGCCCGCGTGTCGGTGCACGATCCGCAAGGCCGGCGCCTGTTCGTCCGCGAGCAGCCCGGCGCCCCCAAGGCAGGCGACTTTCATACGAGCGCGATCGCGCTGCCGGGCGTCGACGCCACCTTGCAAGAGAGCCCCGCGCTGTTTCGCGTGACGCTGCCTCTGGGCAACAAGTTCGAGCCGCTCGGCGCGCTGTGCCTCGATTTGCCGCGCACGGGCGTGCAGAGAGCCGTCTCGCGGGCCTTCGCGGCCGTGTGGATCGCGCTGCCGCTCGCGCTCGGGCTCTTCGCTGCGCTCGCCGTTCGGCTGTACCGCACGCGCGAGCGCCACCGCGCCGGCCAACTGGTCGGTGGCCTTTACGGTGCAGCCTATTTGGCGATCGCCGTCGTGATCGCGCTGTCGCTCACGGGCCTCTACGCGGGCGCGATTCGCGCCGAGACGACGGCATTGGGCCAGTCGCTGGCCGGCCGACTCAACCGCGCCTACGCCATCGGTCTGCGCTTGGAGGACTTCTCGGGCGTCGCGGACACCTTCCACGGCTACCAGCGCCGCGATCCGGATCTGGCCTACGCCAGCCTGAGCGCACAAAATCAGGTTCTGGTCGACACGGACGACCACCGGCTCGGCAAAGCCTGGCACGTGCCGGCGGCTTGCCTCGACGTGGACGTGCCGCTCGCGGCCCCCGGGCGCGTGCTGCACGTGGGCGTCGCGAACCGCGTTTTTACCGACACGCTCTGGCGCAGCATCAAGAACTTCGGCGTGATCTTCGTCGCCATGAGCTTCCTCGCCGTGCTCTTCTTCGGCTTTTTGAACCTGCTGCTCGAGCGCGAGCCGGGGGCGGCCTCGTTCCAGCTCGGCGCCATCCGGCCGCTCTACTTTCTGGCCGTGTTCCTCGAGGGCCTGGCCTCGTCCTTTCTGCCGCCCTACTTCCGTGATCTGGCCGCGCAGCGGCACGTCGGCGCCGCCTGGGTGTCGGGCCTGTTCACGCTCTACTTTCTGGCCTTCTGGGCCGTGCTGTTGCCCGCCGGGCGCTACGCGCAGGCGCGCGGCTCGCGCCCGCTGGTGCTGGTCGGCACGGCGCTCGCGGGGCTGGGCATGGGGCTTGCGGCCCTGTCCGGCCAGTTCTTCTGGATGTTGCCCGCACGCTTGCTCGCAGGCGCCGGCCAGGGCCTGCTCTTCGTGGGCGTCGAGACCTACATCCTGCAGCTCGCGGCGCAATCTCGCCGCACGCAGGGCTCGGCGATCATCGTCTACGGCTACAACGGCGGCATGATCGCCGGCGGCGCCATCGGCGCGCTGCTCGCCGTGTACATGGGCGTGCGCCCCGTGATGGGCCTCGCCGCCGCCATCGCGGCGCTGGTGCTGATTTACGCGTTCGTCTTCCTGGAGAACACGCTGCCCGCCAACCACGACGCGATCCCCTGGAAGCAGGTCTTCGCGCAGCTGGGCCGTGATTCCGAGTTCATGCGCACGATCACCCTCGTCGGCGTGCCGACGAAAGCCGTGCTCACGGGCGTGACGATCTTCGCCGCGCCGCTGGTGCTGTCGCATGCCGGCTACGCCCGCGAGGACATCGGCCAGATTCTGATGTTCTACGCCGCCGGCGTGCTGCTGTGCAGCCGCTACGCCTCGCGCTGGGTCGACGCCAGCGGCCGCACGCGCCCGTTCCTGATGCTCGGCATTCTGGCGAGCGCCGCGGGCCTCGGCCTGGTCGGCATGGGGCCGATCGCCCACCTGCCGGCCGTCGCGGCGCCGGTTGTGGGCCTGTTCGTGCTGGGGCTCGGCCACGGGCTGATCAACGCGCCGGTCGTCACGCACATCTCGCGCACGCGCGTCGCCGAGTCGCTGGGCCAGGGCCTCACGAGCTCGACCTACCGCATGCTCGAACGCGTGGGGCACGTCTCGGGGCCGCTTTTGGTCGCCCAGCTGCTGTTCCTCTGCGGCGGCGGCACCACGGGCCTGGTCTGGCTGGGCGGCGCGGTGCTGGCGCTCGGCGTGATCTTCATGCTCGTGCGCCCCGCG
>DATNPP010000524.1:0-1790 GCA_036703175.1 Oscillatoriaceae cyanobacterium | reverse complement strand
CGCGTGAGCGCCGTGGTGGAGCAGTTCCAGACCGCCCGCTGAGTTCCGACGGGGAATTTGAGACCGGAGGGGCCCGGGGCGGAAACGCCTCGGGCCCTTTTCGCATTCCAGAGCTAATGCCGTGTGTTCGCTTCGATGTCTGGGTCTGCCGGCGCCGCTTCGCCGTCGTCTCGAATTCGGTCGAACGGCGTTTACTGTCGCAGGGTGGGCCTCGGGCCTTCCAAATGTCCCGATTCCCCATATCTAATCACGGAGCGGGGCTAGTCGGTCCGACGCTACGGAGAGGGAGTTAATGGCCGAGCGGAAGCAAGGCGATGTTCGCGAGGGCGCTGGTACGGGCGCGGGGTCTGCGGTTGTCACCCAGACCAAGCCCAAGACCCAGAAGCCGTCGCTGTATCGCGTCCTGCTTCTCAACGACGATTACACGCCCATGGAATTCGTCGTCTACGTGCTCGAGCGGTTCTTCAACAAATCGCGAGAGGACGCGACTCGGATCATGCTCCATGTACATCAACACGGCGTCGGTGTTTGCGGCGTGTTCACGTACGAGGTTGCTGAAACCAAAGTCTCCCAAGTGATCGATACCGCCCGGCGGCACCAGCATCCGCTCCAGTGCACTATGGAAAAGGATTGAGAGGCCCCTATTGCCATCGTTCTCTAGAAATCTCGAAGAGACGCTTCACCGGGCCGTGGCTTTCGCCAACCAGCGCAAGCATGAGTACGCCACTCTGGAGCACCTTCTTCTGTCCCTGGCCGACGACCAGGAAGCGGCCGCCGTCATGCGGGCGTGCGACGTCGACCTGGCTGCGCTGAAGAAGAGCCTGTTGAACTACCTCGACACCGAGCTGAAGTCGCTCGTGGTGGACGACGGCGAGGACGCCAAGCCGACCGCCGGCTTCCAGCGCGTGATCCAGCGCGCGGTGATCCACGTGCAGTCCTCCGGCCGCGAGGAGGTGACCGGCGCCAATGTGCTGGTGGCCATCTTCTCCGAGCGCGAGAGCCACGCCGCCTACTTCCTGCAAGAGCAGGACATGACGCGCTATGACGCGGTGAACTTCATCGCCCACGGCATCGCCAAGAAGGCGGGCGCCTCGGAGACGCGCGCGGTCAAGGGCGCATCCGAAGCCGACGCCGAGGAGAAGGCCCAAGGGCCCAAGTCGCCCGGCGAGGCGCTCGACGCCTATTGCGTGAACCTCAACGAGAAGGCCAAGCAGGGCAAGGTCGACCCGCTGATCGGCCGCGCGGCCGAGGTCGAGCGGGCGATCCAGATCCTGTGCCGCCGGACCAAGAACAACCCCCTGCTGGTGGGCGATCCCGGCGTCGGCAAGACCGCGATCGCCGAAGGCCTGGCGCGCAAGATCGTCAACCACCAGGTGCCGGACGTGCTGACCGGCGCCACCATCTTCTCGCTCGACATGGGCGCGCTGCTCGCCGGCACCCGCTACCGCGGCGACTTCGAGGAGCGGGTCAAGCAGGTGGTCAAGGAACTGGAGGCGCATCCCAACGCTGTCCTGTTCATCGACGAGATCCACACGGTGATCGGCGCGGGGGCGACCTCGGGCGGGGCCATGGACGCGTCCAACCTGCTCAAGCCCGCCCTGGCCTCCGGCACGCTGCGCTGCATGGGCTCCACGACCTACAAGGAGTTCCGCCAGCACTTCGAGAAGGACCGCGCCCTGGTGCGCCGGTTCCAGAAGATCGACGTGAACGAGCCGACCGTCGAGGACACCATCAAGATCCTCAAGGGCCTGAAGACCTACTACGAGGACTTCCACAAGCTGAAGTACACC
>DATNPP010000504.1:0-2723 GCA_036703175.1 Oscillatoriaceae cyanobacterium | reverse complement strand
CATCGCGGCGTAAACGCATTCCCAGACCAGACGCTGCCGCGGATCGGGCTTGCCGAGGACGAAGGTGCGCGTCATGTCCGAGCGGTAGCCGTCGACCACCGCGCCCGCGTCGATGAGCAGCCAGTCGCCGGGGGCGATCGCCTGGTCGCTGGGATACGGATGCGGCAACGCGCTGCGTGCGCCGGAGGCGACGAGCGTCTCGAAGGCGTTGGCCTCGGCGCCCGCGAGGCGCATGCGCCGATCGATCTCGGCGGCGAGCTCGCGTTCGGTCATGCCGGCATGCAGCGTGGCGATCGCCCCCATCACCGCCTCACTTACGGCATGGCCGGCAGCCCGCAACCGGGCAATCTCGTGCGCGTCTTTGACCATGCGGCTCGTTTCGACGAGCCCGCGGCTCGGCACCCAGTCGACCTCGGGACTGAGCGATTGGTAGGCGAGCGCGTCGGCGTAGCTGAGCGTGTCCGCCTCGAAGGCCACGCGACCGAGGCCCTGCACGGCTTCGGCGATCGCCGCGCCGTAGTGCGCCCCCGCGACGTGGATCACCCGCGCGCCGGGCGCCTCCGACGCGGCCTGGGCGAAGTAACGGAAGTCCACGACGAGGGCGATCGCCTCGGGCGTGAGCACCGCCATGCCCTGCGAGCCGCTGAATCCCGTCAGATAGCGCACGTTCGCCATGCCGGTGACGAGCAGGCCGTCCAGCTTGTGCCGCTTGAGCTCTCGGCGCACGTGCGTCAGCCGCGATCGCAGCGTTCCGGTCATACAATGCTCTCCTGCTTTCAGCATGGCCGAACGGGCGCTTGCGAGCCAGGCAAGGGCGGCCAGCAGCGGTTGGTCGAATCGCCGAACTTTCGAATGGCGATCGGCCCCGTCCGGTGGTATGCTGCGGGTACGACCCCAAGGAGACGCCCCGTGGCCTATCGCTTCACCTGGATTCTGCCCGATCTGCTGGCCGGAATGGCCTGTCCCGGCTACTTCACCGAGCTCTCGGCGGATCTGGATTACCTGGCCTCGGAAGGCATCACGCACATCGTCACGCTGACGGAGTTCGCGCTCGAATTGCCGCCGGACTCGGTCTTCGAGAACCACCACCTGCCGGTGATCGACTTCGCCGCGCCCGAGCACACGCAGACGCTGCGCTTTTGCGAGCTGATGGATCGCGCCGAGAAGGCCGGCCAGCGCGTGGTCGTGCACTGTCTCGCAGGCATCGGGCGCACGGGCACCTTCATCGCCGCCTATTTGATGTGGCGCGACGGCCTCACGGCGCGTCAGGCGCTCAGCCGCGTGCGCGGCATTCGCAAAGAGTACGTGCAGAGCGTCGAGCAAGAAGGCTACCTCGAGGACTGGGAGATCTGGCTGCGCGAGGCGCGCGGCCGGTGATCGGCGCGATCGACCTGGGCGGCACCAAGGTGGCGCTCGGCGTCGCGGACGACGACGGGCGCTTGCTCGCGAGCACGCGCTTCGCCACGCGGCCCGAACGTGGCCCCGAGGCCGTGGTGGCCGAGATGGCCGAGCAATTGATGCGCCTGGCCGAGGGGCAGCCCCTCGGCCGAGTCGGCGTCGGCTCAGTCGGGCCGCTGGACCTCGAGTCCGGCACGATTCTCTCGCCGCCGAACTTTCCGGGCTGGGCGCGCGTGCCGTTGCGGAAGATGCTCACGGAGGCCCTCGGCGTCCCGGTGGTGGTCGACAACGACGCCAACGTGGCGGCGCTCGCGGAATATCGTTTCGGAGCCGGGCAAGGCGCGCGCAGCCTGGTCTATGCCACGATCAGCACCGGCATCGGGGGCGGCCTCGTGATCGAGGGGCGTCTGCTGCGCGGCCTGGGCGGCGGGGCGGGCGAGTTCGGGCATCAGACGCTCGAGCCGGACGGGCCGCTGTGCGGCTGCGGCAACTTCGGCTGCCTCGAGGCGCTGGCGTCGGGGACGGCGATCGCCCGCGCGGCGCGCGAGACGGACTCGGCGCGCCTGCTCGAATTGGCGGGCGATTGGGACAGCCTCCACGCCGGCCACGTGGCGCAGGCGGCGGCCGAGGGGGATCCGGCGGTGGCACGGGTCTGGCGTCAGGCGATCGATTACCTCGCTTTGGGCCTGGGCAACGTGATTACGACGATCGCGCCGGACGTGTTGGTACTCGGCGGCGGTGTTTCGGCGATCGGCGAGCCGCTGGTGGCCGCGCTGCGCGAAGCGCTCGCCGTGCGCGTACACATGGTGCCGATCGAGCGCCTCGCGATCCGGCTATCGGCTCTGGGAGGCGACGTCGGGCTTTACGGGGCCGTCGCGCTCGCGCTGGACGCCGCCGGCTGACGGGGCCTGTAAGGGGTTCGCGTTTCAGCATCCGAGCATCCTGCGTGCCGCTCGCCGGAAGAGCTGCCAGGACACTTGGGTTTCCGGGCATGGCCTGCTAGAATGGTGTGACGCCGCACACAATTCGGAGAGGTCATGCTGGACACGCTGCTCGCCACCTACCAGGCACTGACGCGTTGGCTCGACGAGCGCCCTTCGGCGCGCATGGGCCTTACGTTGGGGTTGTTGGCGATCGCCGTGCTGACGCCGCTGCCCGGTTGGGTGCTGGACGGCTGGGTGCTGGTGTCGTTTCTGGGCGCGGCCGGCGTCGCCCTGCTCGTGCTGACGGTCGGCGGCGAGCTGAGCCCCGAGGAGCTGCTGGCCGGCATGCCGGCCTATTTGACCCGCTTCACGCTGAACCGACTGGCGCTCGCGCTGGCGTTG
>DATNPP010000541.1:0-2262 GCA_036703175.1 Oscillatoriaceae cyanobacterium | reverse complement strand
TGCCCGCCTCACCGCAGGTCATCTGCTGGTGGTTCTGCTGAATGGTGTTCGGATTGTCGAGCTGCTTCACGGTCTCGGCGACCAGGCGGTTGTTGTCCGTCTTGCCGTCGAGGCTCGAGGCGGTCTTCTGCGTCGCGAGCTGGTTGAGCGCGCCGAGCAGCTTCTGGCCCTGCGGGCCGTCGAACTTGCCGTCACGCAGCATGCGATCGACGACCGAACTCGCGTCCGTGATGCCGTTCTTTTCGGTTTCGGCCTTGCTCGCGGCGTCGCTGACGTTCTGGAACTGCTTTTGCTCGTCCGGCGGCAGCGTCTTCAGCTTCGCCTCGGTGGCCTGCCCCTGCGCGGCGATGCGCTTCGCGTCCTGGACGGTCAGATCGCCGCCGTGGGTCATGGCCTCGGTCTGGGCGTCGCCGCTGTGGACGCTCTCCGTCCGGACCGACGTCGTCGCGGGCTGGCCCGCATCGAAGGGCAGATCGCCCATGTCGCCGCCGGCGGCCGTCTTGAGGTTCGAGGTCGCGTTCTGGACGCTCGCGGAATCCGAAGTCTGCGGCGCAGGCTTGGGCGGCGCCGGCTTCGGGGGCGGGGGAGGCGGTGGCGGCGGGGGAGGCGGTGGCGGCGGTGGCGGGGGCGGGGCGTTGCCTTCGATGTACATGAGTCCTCCTATTCCTTAACCAATCCTCGTCTGCTGATCGCATACCACTGATGACGAAATTTAAACAAACGAGCGTCTAGCGTTTTTGCTGCAGTGCGAGCGCGGCCCGCAAGTCGCTCGGAGTCTCGATTGGCGGCAGACAAGCATGGCCGGAGCACACGTAGACGAG
This sequence comes from Oscillatoriaceae cyanobacterium, assembly GCA_036703175.1. Classification (GTDB taxonomy): domain Bacteria; phylum Cyanobacteriota; class Sericytochromatia; order S15B-MN24; family JAQBPE01; genus DATNPP01. The sequence continues at coordinate 1,441 of DATNPP010000541.1, read as the reverse complement.
CGGTTTGGGCGCGCCGGCGCGCTCACGCAGCAACGGCAGGCGCTTTTCGAGCGCGTGCATGGCCTCGTCGTCGCCGCCGGCGACGATCGCGTAGGGGTGGTAGCCGGCGAAAACGATTCGGCGCAACGCCGCCATGGCGGGGGCGTCCGGCGCACCGGCCAGCACGATCTCCTGCCCGGGCATCAAATGGAAATCCAACGCGCACAGCGCGCGCCCCATTCCGGTGGGGTAGCGCTCCAGGTACTCGCCGATCGAGGCCAGGGCCGATTCCGCGACTCCACGCCAGCGCGCATCGTCCGTGAGGCGCGCGAGCCGTAACAGCACGTCGATCGCCACGGAGTTGCCCGCCGGCACGGCGTTGTCGAACAGGTCGCGCGGCCGCGTGAAGAGGGCCTCGTGGCTCTTGCCGGTGTCGTAGAAGGCCTGCTCGTTCGCATCCCAGAACTCGGCCAGCATGGTCTCGGTGAGCGCGAGCGCCGCTTCGATCCAGCGCGGCGTGAGCGTCGCCTCGTAGAGTGCGAGCAGGCCGTCGATCACGTTCGCGTAGTCCTCGAGGAAGCCCGGAATCTTGGTCTCGCCGTCCTTGTGGATGCGCGACAGCTGTCCGTCGCGCACGAGGGTGCCCAGCAGAAAATCAGCGTTGCGCTCGGCGATCGCCCGATAGTCCGCATGATCGAGCGCGCGGGCGGCCTCGGCGAAGCTCTTGAGCATCATGCCGTTCCAGGCCGCTACGATTTTCTCGTCGCGCCCGGGCGCCACGCGCTTGGCGCGCGCCGCGAACAGCGCCGCGCGTCCGTTTGCCACGGCCGTCTGCACGGCTTCGAGGGGCACGCCCTCGCTTTCGGCTACTTCTTTGGGCGCGCGCGCCAGGTGCAGCACGTTGCTTCCCTCGAAGTTGCCGTGCGCGCTCACGCCGAACACGGCGGCGAACAGGCGCGCCTCGGGCCCCAGAATTTCTTCGAGCTCGGCGAGGGTCCAGACGAAGAAATTGCCTTCCTCGCCCTCGGAGTCGGCGTCCTGGGTGGCGTAGAAGCCCCCGTGGGGCCCGGTCAGCTCGCGCGCGACGTAATCGAGCGTCTCGCATGCGACGACGCGGTACAGCGCGTCGCCGGTCACGACGTGGGCGAGCGTATAAATTCGGCTGAGCAGGGCGTTGTCGTAGAGCATCTTCTCGAAGTGCGGCACGAGCCATTCGCGATCGACGCTGTAGCGGTGGAAGCCGCCGCCCAGGTGATCGTAGAGGCCGCCGCGCGCCATTTGCACGAGCGTGTGCTCCAGCATGGCGCGGGCCGCCTCGTCGTGTTGCCGCGTCGCGAGGCGCAGCAGCAGCTCGAGCGTCATCGAAGGCGGAAACTTGGGCGCGCCGCCGAAGCCGCCCCACTGCGGATCATAGCGGCGCTTGAGATCGCCGAGCGCGTGCGCGAGCGTGGCCTCGCCGAGC
>DATNPP010000489.1:0-4793 GCA_036703175.1 Oscillatoriaceae cyanobacterium | reverse complement strand
GTCCCGGGATCGAGCGGCAGCGTGAACCAGAAGGTGCTGCCCTTGCCGGGTGCACTCGTGACGCCGATCTTTCCTTCGTGGGCCTCGATGATCGCCTTCGCGATGCTCAAGCCGAGCCCCGTGCCGCCCTTGTGCGATCCCGGCTCCAGCTGGCTGAACCGCTGGAACAGCTTCGCCGTTTGCTCAGGCGCGATGCCGATGCCGCTGTCGACCACCTCGCAGCGAAGCACGCCGTCCTCCCGGCTGGTGCGCACGACGATCGTGCCGCCCGCGGGCGTGAACTTGATCGCGTTGTGACTCAAATTGAAAAGCACGCGCTCGATGCGCGCGGCGTCCATGCGGACTTCCAGCGCTTCGGGGGCCTCGAAGCGAAGCGCCAAGTCGAGGTGCGACTCTTTGAGCATCGGGGCGAAGCTGGCGGCCACTTCGCGCACCAGCGCCGCGAAATTGGCGGGCTCGCGTTTGAGCTGAAAGGTTCCGGCGTCCATTCGCGCGAAATCGAGCAGGTCGTCGACGAGGTGCTCGAGGCGCTCGGTTCCGCGCGCGATTTGGCCCACGAACTCCTGCTGTGCGGGCGCGAGCGGGCCGCCGACCTCGTCTTCGAGAAACTCCGTGTAGCCTCGGATGCTGGTCAGGGGGGTGCGAAGATCATGCGAGATGGCGTTCACGAAGTTGTTCTTCAGGCGATCGAGGGCCTGGGCCTGGTCCAAGGCATGCGTCCGCTCGGCCACCAGTTGCTCGGCCCGGACACGGCCTTCGAGGATGCCCTTGAGGTAGAGGGCGACGAGCCCCGTTCCGACGAGCCCGGCCAACAGAGCAAGCCAGGCCAGGCCGCGGGCGCTGGCGAGCGTTCGATCATCGACGAGGCTGAAAGAAAGCATCCAGTGGCGGCCGCCGAGGTTCAGCGGCACATGGCGGTGTAGTAGGGTGCGATCGGCCTCGACCGAATCGGAGGCGCCGATGAGTGCGCGCTGGCCCGGCGGGGCGGAGTGGTCGCTCAATGCGAGCGCGACGCCCAGCGAGTGCGATTCGTGGAGCAGCGGTTGGAACATCTGATCCGGCTGCATGACGGCTTCGACCAGTCCGCGCAGCTGTGTCCGGCGCTCATGAACGCTCACGGGGGGCGTGGTGCTCGCATAGACGGGAAGAAACGCGGCGAAACCCACCCGGTGCCCCTGCACGAGCGAAAACGCTTGCGACACCGTCAGGTGCGCATCGTCGCGGGCCGCGGCGATGGCGGCATCCCGTGGTGCGAGCGCGGGCGCATACCCGAGGGCCGGCTCGTTGCCGGCCAGCGGCTCGACGTAAAAGATCGGAAAGTAGGTCGCGCGCGGCGCCGCGGGCACCAGGTGTCCCCGCGCGTCTTGCTCCGTCAACTGGAAGGACTTGAGCCCCTCTCGTCGCGCCGCCGCTTCGAATGCGGCGCGCTTCGAGGCGGGCACCACGGGGACCCACTCGAGCGCGAGGATGCCCGGATGCCGCGCGAGCTGAGCGCGCGCGATGACGCTGAATTGTCGACGCGAAAGCGTGCCCGATGCGTCGAACGCGTCGCGCAGGCTGTACAGCACATCGAGATCGCGCGCGAGGCGCAGATGCGCCATCAAATCGAGATGGCCGGTCACGTGCTCGAATCGCCCGGCGAGTTCCGCGCGCTGAGTCCGCTTCACGCCGTCGAACGCGGCGAACGACAGCGCGACGCCGAGCACGAGCGTCAGCGCAACCGGCCATTTCGCGCGGGAAACGAAAGTCGTCTTAGAGAGTTGAGGTTCGGGCGAGTCGGACACTTTGCCCTCCGCGGGTCCGTCGGGCGATTTTTCATTGTCGGTCATTCCGAAGAAAAGGACAATCGACGGCCAGGATGCCCTGCGTTTGCGTTGTGAAGCGCGCTTCAACGCTCGCGGCGTCGCCTCGTTCGCGGGAAACCGTTCGCGGCCCGGCTTGTCTTCATCGGGGGAAGTGGCTGTTTCGGCGCGTGCTATAATGGCCTTTGCTCTAGGGCTGACTCATGCGGCCAGAATGCTTTCTGCGCCTTGCGGCTGGGCGTCGCGCCCGGCCTAGGATGGGGTCAACCAATGCTTTCCCCGGATATCTGGCTTCTCGCCCTCGGGCCGCTCGCGATCGCCGGCGGCGGCATCGTCTGCAAGCGGGGCGTCGTGCGTGGCCAGGTCGTGACATGGGCCTGCGCCTTCAATCTGGCCGTCGCCGCCATCACGGCGGTCCTCGTGGCCCTTCACGGCGTGCTGCTCACCGGGACGCTCGGTCTCGGCGGTGTCGGGCTGGGCCTGTACGTGGACAGCCTGGCGGCGGCGATGTTCTGCCTGGTGTCCTTCATCGGCTTGATCGTCGTCGCGTACAGCCACAACTACATGCAAGGCGATCCGGCGCACGGCAGCTTCACGCGCTCGCTCTGTCTGACGCTCGTCTCGGTGCTGTTTCTGACGATCTCGGGTAATCTCTTCCAGTTTCTCCTCGCCTGGCTCGGCATGGGCTTCGGTTTGCAAACGCTGTTGCTCTTTTATCCCGAGCGCCGCGCGGCCGTTCTCGGCGCGCGCAAACATCTGATCGCGACGCTGCTCGGCAGTTTTTGCCTGCTCGCGGTGCTCGCGATTCTCTACCGCTTGTTCGGAAGCCTGGACTACACGGCCATTTTCGCCGGCGCGGCCGCGCTGCGCGGGGCGTCGGTGCTGCCTGCGAGCATCCATGCGGCGGCGCTGCTGCTCGCGATCGCCGGCCTGCTCCGCTCGGCGCAATTCCCGACGCACGGCTGGCTGATGGAAGTCATGGAGACGCCCACGCCCGTGTCGGCGCTGTTGCACGCCGGCATCATCAACGCGGGCGGCTTCTTGATCCTGCGCTTCTCGAAGCTCGTGTCGCTCTCGCTGCCGTCGCTCGAGACGCTCGTCCTCATCGGCGGCTTCACGGCCATCTTCGGCTCGGTCGTGATGCTCGCGAAGACCTCGATCAAGGTGAAGCTCGCGACTTCCACCGTCGCCCAGATGGGCTTCATGATGCTCGAGTGCGGCTTGGGCGCCTTTCCGGCCGCCTTGCTGCACATCATCGCCCACTCGCTCTACAAGGCCCACGCTTTCTTGTCGTCCGGCAGCGTCATCGACATGGCCCGCGCCTCGTGGTCGCTGAGCCCCGGCGGCAAGCCGCATCCGCTGCGCCAGGTCGTGGCCGTGCTCGCTGTGCTGGCGATCGGCTTCGTGCTCGGCCGGACCTTCGGCGCGGCGCCCACTGAGCAGCCGGGCGTCTTCGCGCTCGGCGCGGTGCTGCTGCTCGGACTCGTGCACCTCGTGTCGAGCGGCATCGACGTGCGCCCGAGCGCGTACGTGATCGGGCGGACCGTGCTGTACGCGCTCGGCGTCGGCATCGCCTACTTCTCCTTGCAGATCGCGATGATGTGGCTGTTCAGCGGCTCGATTCCGATCGCCGCCGCGCTGCACGGGCCCTTCGCCCTTTCAGTGGAGGCGGTCGTGGTGGCGGCGTTCGCGGTCGTGACGATTCTGCAAGGCCGCGTGCCCGGCGACGCGCAGACGCCGCGCTGGCAGGCCTTGTATGCCCTGGTCTGGCACGGCTTTTACGTCAATACGCTCATCAACCGCCTGCTGATGCAGGTCTGGCCGTTGCGAACGGTCTCGCGGTCATGAGCGAGGGCATGAGCGAAGTGGGCGCGCCGCGCGTGGAGAAGGCCGCCCCGGATCGGCAGGTGGTCGAAGCGGCGATCGCCACCGCGTGCGCACGCATCGCGCCGCTCTGGCCGTTGACGCACTTCGTCGGCGTCAATCCTTTCCTGGGCTTCGCGGATCGCTCGTTCCACGCGACCTGCGCGACGATGTACCGCATCGCGCGCGTCGATATGCTGATGCCCCGCGCCTTCTACAGCGAGGCGATCGCCCGCGGCGAGATCACGGACGCCGACCTGGCCGAGGCCTGCGGCGAGGCGCCGCAAGATTGGCGCGTGCCGTCGAGCATCGACGAGCTCAAGGCCGCGCTGCGGCGCGAGGCCGCCGGCCGCGTGCGGCATCCGGCGCACGTGCCCTCGGTCGCCGAGGTCCTGGACTCGCTCGCGGGCGGTGACCGGATCGCCTCGGGCACGGCCTTCATGATCGATGAGATCTCGAAGTGGTGTGCGGCTTACTTCGACGAGGGGCAATCCGTCTGGCGGCTGCCGGGACGAGGATTGAAGCCTTACGCCGCGTGGCGCCAGTTGGCGCGCTTCGATCGCAATCCCGAGGTGATGGGCATCCGGGCGTTCCGCAGCATCGTCGGGGCGCTGCCAGAGGATCCGGTGAACACCGTCATCGAGCTCGTGCTGCGCCAGGGCGTGCCGACGCGGGCGATCGCGGACTACCTGCACCAGGCGCTGCTCGACATCAACGGCTGGGCCTCGTACGCGCGCTACCTCGCCTGGAACGCGGAGCAGCTAGGCCGTACGGACGACACGATCGTGCATCTGCTGGCCATTCGCCTCGCCTGGGGCTACGCCCTCTTCGAGCAGCACGTGCGCCACGAGGAGTTCCGGGCGGCCTGGCACGGCGCGATGGCGCAGGCGGCCCTGCCGCCGATCGACGAGCGCATCGGGGACGATCCCGACCTGTGCATCGACCTGCTGGCCCACGAAGCCTACGAAATCGCCTACCGCCGTCGCCTGTTCGCCAGCCTCGCCACGGCGCCGCGATCCAGTGAGCCGCGCCATCGCCCCTTCATGCAGGCCGCCTTCTGCATCGACGTGCGCTCCGAGGTCTTCCGGCGCGCGCTCGAGGCCGAGTGCCCCGACGCGGAGACGATCG
>DATNPP010000474.1:0-10912 GCA_036703175.1 Oscillatoriaceae cyanobacterium | reverse complement strand
AGGCAGGAGGGCCCGGGCCCGCTCGATGGCCCGAAAGCCCTTTTCCGGCTTGCCGGCGAACCCGTAGGCCGCACAGAGGAAGGCGTAGGTTTCGACGACACGGGACAGCCAGCTGCCGGGGTCGAGCGCGGAGGACGGATCGTGTCGGTAGGGCGCATCCTCGGCCAGGATCGCCAAAGCGGCTGCCCGCTCGGCCACCGGCAGCCGCTCCAGCTCCGCGACCTCGCGCTTGACAGCCTCGGAGATCGCATCGGCATCGGCGCATGCTTCGAGCGCGACGAGCTCCTTGGTGAACGCCTCGATCGCCAGTTCGGGCCAAAAGTCGAACGCCTGGGTGCCGATGAGGTGCCAGATTTCGACCTGCATGGCCTCCTTGTTCGGCAGATCGAGCGTGGCGAGGGCCTGTTCGGCCTCCTTCCAGTACGTGATCGCACTGCCGGTGAGCCCGAGTCGCGCCGCGTCGTCTCCCGCCCGCCGCAGGTACGTGTAGGCCTTCGCCAGGTCGCAGCCGCGTCCGAAATGGTAGGCGAGCTCGTTGATCCGTTGGTCGAGCGTCCCGTGGTTGCCGCCTTCGAGGAACTCGCCGCAGCGCTCGTGGAGCGTCCGTCGCCGCTCGGCGGGAACGTCGGCGTACAACGCTTCGCGAACACGGTCATGCGGGAAGGTGTAGTGCTGCCCCTCGTTGATCAGAAACTGTCCGGCAATCAGCTCCTCGACGAGCTGGAACAGGGTTTCGTCGTCCAGATCCCCCACCGCACGCAGCATCTCGCGGTCCTGGAAGCGCCCGAGAACGGCGGCCACGCCGGCCAGCTCGCGCGCCCGATCGCCCAGCAGGCGAAGGCGCCGCAGCACGGTGGCCTCGACCGAGCCGGGAATCACGATGCCGGCGGTTTCGGCCGGGAAGTGCCAGCGGCCCTCGCGTTGCGTCAGGATCTCTTCCTCGATCAAGTAGCGCAGCACCTCGGTCAGGAAGAACGCGTTGCCGGCCGTGGCGTCGTAGAGGAAGTTCATGAAGGCGGGCGTCACCTGGACGTCGTGCAGCATCGCGCGCACGAGCGCGTCGATCTCGGCTTCCCGGAAGGGGCGCAGCTCGACGTACTGCGCCGTGCCCTCTTCGATCGGATACCACAACGGGCTGCCGGGGCCGACTTCGTCGTTGCGGAAGGTGGCGATCGCCAGCAACGCGGACTCCCGCAGTGCCGCCTGGCAATAGTTGAAGGCTTCCAGACTGCTCGGATCCGCCCAGTGCAGGTCATCCATGCACCAGACAATGGGCTGCCGCGCCGTCAGCTTCTTCAACCAGGCGACGAGGGCATCGTGAATCGCGAGCTTTTCGCTCTGGGAATCGACGACCGCGGCAGGGACGAAGCCGCGTGCCGCCAACTCGGGAAAGAGGTGAGCCAGCACCGGCCCCTGATCCGCAATCTCGGAGTCGCTCGTCAGCGGCAGCAGGGGCCGGAGGGCGTGAACCAGGGGCTCGTAAGGCGCCATGCCGCTCTCCAGGCTCTGGCCGAACGCGACGGGGATTTCGGACAAGGTGGCGAGGAGCAGGCCCTCCTGGGCCAGGCGGCTCTTGCCGACGCCGGCGGGGGCGCCGATGTAGATCGACGTCGCGTGGCCCTTCCGACAGGCCTCGAGGCCGGCCGTGAGCTGGGCCAATTCCATTTCACGAGCGACCAAGCCGACGCTCGTCAGGTAACTCTTCTTCTGGTCGACGTTCCGTCGCGTCACGGCCACGCCCGCGATTGGCGCGAGGTCCTCGATCACGGCCGCCGCGCTTCGGTAGCGGCGGGTCTGATCCTTCTCCATCAGCTTCATCACGACATGTTCCAAGGCCGCGGGCACCTCGGTGCGATGGCGCGACATGGGCTCCGGCCGCTCCGACACGTGCGCGCGCACGACCGTCATCAAGCCGCCGGTGAAGGGCAGGCGGCCGGTCAACAACTCGTAAGCCAGGCAGCCGACGGCATACAAGTCGGTGCCGGCGTCGATCACACCGCCGCGAATGACCTCGGGCGCGACGTAGCCGGGCGAGCCCCGCAGCGTGCCCCCCTTGGTGGGGAGGCCCAGCTGGCTCATCAGGCCGAAATCCATCAACTTCAAGGTGCCGTCGGGCTTGATGCGGATGTTCTGGGACTTGATGTCGCGGTGGACGTAGAGCCGCGAATGAATGAACTCGAGCGCCTGGAGCAACTGAACCAGGATCGAATAGACGCGTTCGAGCGGCATCGGCTTGCCGTCCGCCAGCTCGTCGAGCGCCTGCCCGTCGACGAGCTCCATCGTCAGGTAATTCGTCGTGTGATCGAGCTGGCCGAAGTCGTGCACGGCGATCGTGTTCGGATGCCGCAGCTTCGCCATCGCGCGAAACTCTTCTTTGAACATCAGCGCCAGCTCGGGCGTGATGCCCGAGGCGACCGCAATGCGCTTCAGCGCGACCTCTTGCCCCGGCTTGAGGGAGTCGAGCGCGCGGTAGACCGCGCCCATGGCGCCGCGCCCGAGCTCGGCGACGATCTTGTAGCGATTGGCAACGAGCTCGCCGGCGAGCGACTGCGACATCCGTGATCTCCTTTGGGGCGTCCCGACCTGTGTGTCGGTGACCCGACCCCGAACAGCAGCCCGCTCGCTTTGTTATACCCAACGGAACTCGGGCCGGCAGGCGCGATCCTGGCGCCGGCCGCACGAAAAACCCCTTCGATCGGCGATCGAAGGGGCGAGCGTTTGGATTCTGGCGAGCGGACGCTTAGTTGGCGTCGTCCGAGTCAGCCGCCGCCTTCACGGACTTGTGCGTGAAGACCCGCTGAATGCCGTTGCCGACGTCCGAGATGCCCCGGCCGGCAGCACGGCCGACGACGCCGACGGCGTGGCCGACTTCGTGGCCGGCGAGCTTCACGTCCGAGCCGACCGCCTTGACGCCCGCGACGGTCTGCTTGCCGACCGTGACGGCATCGTGGCCGACGTTCTTCGCGCCGTTGACGATCTGATGCCCGATCTGCGCATGCAGGGTGCGATGCACCGGCGCCGGGTCCTGGGTCGCGGTGGCGGCGAAGGCCTGGGAGGGAATCAGGACGAGCGCCAGGACGGCCAGTTGCATCTTCATCGGGGCAGACTCCTCTTTGCAGTCGGTGGACTTTTCTTTCGACTATGTCCGGCGCCCCAGGGGAAAACCTGCGTTAAGGTTGATTTAAGCTTATTAATGTTCAGTCCGTCCTTCTCGTCCGATGAGCGCTGCCGAAACGGGCTTCTCCACGAGGGTCTCGGCGGCACCGCGCCCCCGCGCCTGGGGAACATGCGTTTCTTTTGCCTGGCCGCCGGGGCTTCAACAAAAGATAGCCACGTCTTAAACGACCCTTTACCGCTTTTGGCGACGTTGTCACGCGTTTGTCACGGTCGCGGCGGAAGAGACCGACGAAGGAAGGCCGTTTCAGCGCTTCGGAACGAAGCGAAGGGCGATCGCCCGAGCGGAACCGACGCGCCGTCACCTTTTGTCAACCGCAAGTTGACAACGACCCAACGAATGGTCGCTTTATTCCACCTTAAGTTGCGGTTAATATCGAAGACATCAACCAACCGTGACTCGAAACCCAGCAGGAGGAACAACGATGGAAGCCTTGATGAACGCCTCGCAGCACACGCACCAGCCCCTCACGGCCTCCATCACCTTCGCGCCGGGCACCCAGACCCCGGCCACGGAAACGGCGAAGGCCATCCTGCTGGAAGTCATGCAGCACCGCCGTTCTGCCGGCCCGGCAACGTGCTCGCCCGAGGCCCCCTGCGCGGCTTGCATGGCGCCGCACCTGCCCAAGATCCTCGCCAAGATCGCGCAAAATCAGCCCATCACCTTCGTGCTGCCGGCCTTCCCGGGCAAGTCGCCGAATCTCGCCAAGGTGCTCGGCACGCTGCCCGACATGGGCGAGCGCCGCGCGCTGGAGTTCCTGCAGCAACTGTGCGAGCGCATCGGCCGCATCTACGAGCCCGGCGCCCAGGTGATCCTGGCCTCCGACGGCCGGGTCTTCAGCGACGCGGTCGGCATGAGCGACGCGGACGTGTCGGCCTACCGCGACGCGCTGCTCGACATGATCACGGAGCTGGGGCTCAAGAACATTTCCACCTTCAACCTCGAGGAGATTTACGAGGGGCTCGGCTTCGACGAAATGCGCGCCCAGATGATGGACGAATTCGGCGAGTCGCTCGAGGTGCTTCGCGACACGGTGCGCCGCGCCGCGCAGGACCCCGAGGCCACGGCCGAGGACAAGGAGACGAATCGCCTCTACTGCGGCATCACGCGCTTCCTCGTCGAGGACGCCAGCTTCCCCGGTCAGACGAAGAGCCGCAATCAGATTCAGAAGGATTGCCGGAGCCGCGCGTACGAAGTGATTCTGCGCAGCCAGGCCTGGAGCGGCGTCGTCGAGCGCCACTTCCCGGAGGCCGTGCGCCTGTCGATCCACCCGCATGGCTGCGGCGCCAAGAAGTTGGGTATTCATCTGATCGAGACGGCCGAGGGTGACAGCTGGATGACGCCCTGGCACGCCGTGGCCGTCGAGATCGAGGAAGGCCGCTTCATGCTGACCAAGCGTTCCCAGGCCGAAGCGCTCGGCGCGCGCCTCGTCAATCGCGACGGGCGTCCCAGCCACTTCACGATGGTGGGGTAGACAATGGCACCGAAAATCACGCCGAACCGGCCCTTCGGGGCGATCGTCGAGCCGAACGGTCAGAACGACATTCACGATCTCGACGTGGAGATGCTGCGGGAGCTGCTTTGGAAAGAGCGGCTCCTCGTCTTGAGAGGGTTCCGCACCTTCACGAGCGCCGAAGGCTTCTCGGATTACTGCGGGCGCTGGGGCGAGGTCAGCATCTGGCCCTTCGGCAAGGTGCTCGAGCTCGTCGAGCACGACAACCCGGACGATCACATCTTCGACAACAACTACGTGCCGCTGCACTGGGACGGCATGTACCGCCCGCAGGTGCCCGAGTTCCAGATCTTCCACTGCGTCAGCGCGCCGCGGCAGGGCCAGGGCGGCCGGACGACTTTTTCGGACACCGTCCGCGTCCTGCAAAACGCCTCCGAAGACGCGCGCGCGTTGTGGCGCAAGGTCACGGGCAGCTACCAGCGCAAGATGGAGTTCTACGACAGCAAGACGATCGCGCCGATCGTCGACACGCACCCGTTGCGTGGCTTCCCCGTGATTCGTTACAACGAACCCCCGCATGCCGGGTATGGAAACTTCGTGAACCCGCCCGACCTCGCCTTTACGGGCATGGGCGACGACGAGCGCGAGGCGTTCTTCGGCACGCTGCGCGACGCGCTCTACGCACCGAGCAATTTTTACGCCCACGAGTGGCAAGAGGGCGACGTGGTCGTGGCCGACAACTTCTCGCTGCTGCACGGCCGGGAAGCCTTTCAGACCAAGGCGCCGCGCCACCTCCGCCGCGTGCACGTGCTGAGCAATCCTCCTCTCGACAATCCGCGATTGGTGTCCCACGCATGAACCAGCTTCTGACCGGCGCCGAGTACCTGGAGAGCCTTCGGGACGGCCGCAACGTCTACCTGAACGGGGAGAAGATCCCCGACGTGACGCAGCACCCGGCCTTCCGCAACAGCGCGTTGTCCATCGCCCGCATGTACGACGCGTTGCACGATCCCGAGACGCGCGACCTCCTGACCGGCGTCGACGACTTCGGCACCCGCACGCACCAGTTCTTCAAGCCCGCCAAGTCTGCCCAGGATCTGCTCGCGGCGCGCGAGGCGATCGCCCACTGGCAGCGCCTGGGCTACGGCTTCATGGGCCGCACGCCGGACTACAAGGCCTCGTTCATGGCCGGCTTGGCCGTCAACGCCGACTACTACGGTCCCTACGCGGCAAACGCGATGCGCTGGTACAAGGCCTTCACCGAGAAGGCCCTCTACCTCAACCACGTGATCATCAACCCACCGCTGAACCGCGCCAAGCCGATCCACGAGATGGGGGACGAGTTCATCCACGCCGTGCGCGAGACCGACCAGGGCGTGATCGTCAGCGGCGCCAAGATGCTCGCCACGGGCTCGGCCGTCACGCACGCCAGCTTCGTCGCGCCCGTCGGCTCGGCCGTGCTCGAGCCGGGCAAGGCCGAGGCCTTCGCCATGGTCTTCTTCGTGCGCATGAACAACCCCAAGCTGCGCCTGCTCTGCCGCAAGCCCTACGGTGCGGGCGCGCCTTTCGACCACCCGCTTTCCAGCCGCTTCGACGAGAACGACGCGGTGCTGATCCTGGACGAGGCGCTGATCCCCTGGGAAGACGTGCTGGTCTACCGGGACATCGAGCGCTCGACGGGGTTCTACGCCAAGTCCGGCTTCCCCAATTTGTACAACTTCCAGTCCGCCATCCGCCTCGCCACCAAGCTGGAGTTCATGGCCGGATTGCTCTCACGCGCGGTGAAGGCCAACGGCACGGACGGCTTCCGCGGGGTCCAGGCCGCCGTCGGCGAGCTGATCACCATGCGCGACATGATCTGGGCGCTCACCACCGCGATGGCCCTGGACCCCGAGCCCTCGACGGGCGACACCGTGGTCCCCAAGCTCGAATACGCCTCCGCGATCCGCATCTACAACGCGCAGGTGTGGGGCCGGGTCCACGAGCTGTTCGAGACCAACCTGGGCGGCTCGCCGATCGTCGTGCCGTCAAGCCACCAGGACCTATTGAGCCCCGAGCTACGGCCGTTGATCGACCGTTACTACCACGGCGCCAATTGCGAGGCCCTCGAGCGGGTCCAGCTGCTCAAGCTGGTCTGGGACGTGATCGGCTCGGACTTCGGCGGCCGCGACGAGCTGTACGAGCGCAACTTCTCCGGCAACGCGGAGCAGGTTCGCCTGGATGCGCTCAAGTGGTCCACCAAGCGCGGGTCGCTGGCGCGGTACGAAGCGTTCGTGCAGCAATGCATGGACGACTACGACCTCGACGGCTGGAAGCGCGGGCCGTGGGTCGACGAGAGCCAATCGAGGCAGGAGCGCCAGGTATGTGTGGAATAACCGGCTGGGTGGACTACGCGCGTGACCTCACGCGCGAGGGTGCCGTCATCGAAGCCATGACCGAGACGCTGCGCCGGCGCGGCCCGGACGACAGCGGGACCTGGACCGACGCGCACGTGGCCCTGGGGCACCGCCGACTGGCGATCATCGATCCCGAGAACGGCGCGCAGCCGATGCAGGCCCCGGCGGCGGTGCTGTCGTACAACGGCGAGATCTACAACTACCTGGAGCTTCGAGCGGAGCTTGAGGCCCTGGGGCACCGTTTCGCGACCCAGTGCGACACGGAGGTGCTGCTGCGCGGCTACCTCGAGTGGCAGGCCGACGTCGTCCACAAGCTCAACGGCATCTTCGCCTTCGCCGTCTGGGACCGCAGCAGCGACGAACTGCTGCTGGTGCGTGACCGCCTGGGCGTCAAGCCGCTTTACTACTACCCGACCGAAAATGGCGTGATCTTCGGCTCGGAGCCCAAGGCGATCCTCGCGAACCCGCTGGCCAAGGCCCGCGCCTCGCGCGAGGAGCTGTGCGACGCGCTGCTGTTTCTGCGCACGCCGGGCCGGGTGCCTTTCCGCGGGATGTTCGAGGTCAAGCCGGGCCATTCCCTGCGCGTGCGGCGCGGGGCGATCGAAGAGACGCGTTACTGGCAACTGCAAGCCCGGCCCCACACCGAGAGCCGTGAGGAGACGATCGCCACCATCCGCCGGCTGCTGGACGACATCGTCTCCCGACAGATGATGTCCGACGTGCCGCTGGTCTGCCTGCTGTCGGGCGGATTGGACTCGAGCGCCGTGTCGGCGCTGGCCCAGCGCGCCCGGCGCGCGAAAGGGGACCGGTTGTCGACCTTCGTGGTCGATTTCGTGGGCCACACCGAGGGCTTTCAGGCCGACCCGATCCGGCCCTCGCCCGACGGCCCCTTTGCCCGCGAGGTCGCCGACTTCATCGGCTCGGACCACCACACGATCATGCTGGACAAGGGGCGGCTGCTCGACCCGCAGGTGCGCGAGGCCGTGCTCGCGGCCTGGGACCTGCCGTTCAACTTCGCCGACCTGGACATCTCGTTGTACCTGCTCTTCGCGGGCGTCCGCGAGCACGCGACGGTGGCCCTGTCCGGCGAGGCGGCCGACGAGCTCTTCGGCGGCTACCTGTGGTTCTCGGACGAGAAGGCCATGCAGGCGGAAACCTTCCCCTGGCTCAAGCTGGCGGCCCACAAGGGCCTGGATCCGGCCTCGCTGTTCCAGCCCTGGGTGATGGAGCAGCTCGAGCTGGCCGATTACCAGGCCGCGCTCTACGAGGCCGCGCTGGCCGAGGTGCCGCGCCTGCCCGGCGAGAGCCCCCGCGAAGCGCGCCTGCGGGAGATCAGCTACCTGACGCTGACACGCTGGTTGCCGATTCTGCTCGAGAAGAAGGACCGCGCGAGCATGGCCGTGGGGCTCGAAGGCCGCGTGCCCTTTTGCGATCACCGGCTGGTGGAGTACGTCTTCAACATTCCCTGGGAGATGAAGCAGTCCTTCGCGCTGGAAAAAGGCCTGCTGCGCGAGGCGGTGCGAGACGTGCTGCCGGAGTCGGTCGTCAACCGCAAGAAGGCCGCCTACCCCACGGTTCAGGATTCGGGCTACGACAAGGCGATGGTCGGCAAGCTGCAAGCCAAGGCCGGCGACCCGGCTTCGCCGCTGCACGGCTATCTGTCTCCCGAAGGCGTCGCGCGCCTGGTCGCCAAGGCGCAGGATCAACCGCTGTCCGAGTTCGAGCGCATTCTGGTGGAATCCACCGTGCGCCTGGACGAGTGGATCGCCCGTTACCGCGTGGAAATCGTCGATATGAAAGAGCTGGAACCATGCAAGCCATAGTCGTCCGCGAGCCCGGTGGCCCCGAGGTCATGCACCTCGTCGAGATGCCCGACCCCGTCCCCGGTGAAGGCGAGATCCTGGTCGAGACGGACGCGATCGGCGTCAACTACATCGACATCTACCGCCGCGAGGGGCGCTATCCGCAGCCGGAGCCGCGCATTCCGGGCGAGGAAGGCTCGGGGCGCGTCGTCGCCGTCGGCCCCAATGCGCTGGATTTCAGAGTGGGCGATCGCGTCGTCTGGACGACGGTTCTCGGCAGCTATTCGACCCGCGTGCTGGTGCCCGCGTACCGCGCGGTGCACGTGCCCGACGGCCTGGACATGCAAACGGCCGCCGCCGCGCTGGTGCACGGCATGACCTGCCACTATCTGATCAACGACTCCTACGTCGTGAAAAAGGGCGACACGTTGCTGGTCCACGCGGCCGCCGGCGGCGTGGGGCTGCTGCTGGTCCAGACCATCAAGGCGCGCGGCGCCAAGGTCATCGGCACGGTCTCGTCCGACGCCAAGGAGCAACTCGCCCGCGCGCATGGCGCGGATGAAATCATCCGCTACGATCGGGTCAAAATCGAGGACCTGGCTTCCGAGGTGAAGCGCCTCAACGGGGGCGAGGGCGTCCACGCCGTGTATGACGGCGTCGGCAGAGTGACCTTCGATGCGAGCCTCGCGAGCCTGCGCCTGCGCGGAACGATGGTCCTCTACGGCGGCGCCAGCGGCCCGGTGCCGCCCTTCGATCCGATGCGGCTCGCCTGGGGGGGCTCGCTGACGTTGACGCGTCCCTACATGGAGCACTTCCGGCACACGCGCGAAGAGTTCGAGTGGCGCGCCGGCGAGGTGTTCAAGGCCGTGCAGGACGGGTCGATGAAGCTCCACATCGACAGCACCTACCCGCTGGCGGACGCGCCCAAAGCCCATGCGGCGCTCGCGAGCCGCAAGACGATGGGCAAAGTGCTGCTGCTGCCCTAGAGGTGACGATGGGACGTATCGTGGGTGCGGGCCTAATCTCGCATGCGCCGGTGATCATGTTTCCGGAAGCCATGCGCATCGCGGCAAACGGCGGGCGTGACTTCACACTCGTGACGGGGCTGCAGCGCCTGAAGCGCGAGGTGTTCGACACGCAGGCGCACGACACGGTCCTGGTCATCGACAGCCACTGGTTCACGACGACGGAGTTCGTCGTGACTTCTCATGGCGTCCGGCAGGGACTCTTCACGTCGAGCGAGATGCCGACCGCGTTCAGCCGGGTGCCGTACGACTTGCCGGGCGATCCGGAGCTGGCGAAGGCCATTGCCGACGAGGCGGGAAGCGCGAGCACCTGGGCGGTGGCCGTGGACGATCCGCATTTACCCATTCAGTACGCCACGCTCAATTTGCATTCGTACCTGGGAACACCCGGGACGGCATGGATCTCGGCCTCCGTCTGCCAGACGGCGACCACGGAGGACTTTCTGGCCTTCGGGCGGGCGATCGCCCGCGCGATCGAGAAGACCGGTCGCCGCGTCATGATCCTGGCCTCCGGCGGACTCTCCCACGCCTTCCGGCCGCTGGGCGAGCTGCGCGCCCATATGGGCGGCGACCCGAGCAACATCGTCAGCCCCGCGGCCCGGGCGGCGGACGAGCAGCGGATCGAGTGGCTGGCGGCAGGCCGGCACGATCGCGTCATTCAGACGATGCCCGAATTCCGGGCGTTCGCGCCGGAGGCGGGGTTCGGCCACTACCTGACGCTCGCCGGCGCCCTGGGCGGCGAAAGCTGCACCCTCCCTGCCCAGCGCCTGAGCGACTACGAGAGCGGCATCGGCACGGGGCAGGTGCACCTCTGGTTCGCCCCGTGAGCCGGACGATTCTCATCACGGGCGCGACCTCCGGGCTCGGTCGCTACCTGGCGGAACAATTGATCCGCGAGAACCGCGTGCTGGTGCACGGGCGCGATCGCCAACGCACCGAGCAGCTCGCGGCCGAACTCGGGGGCCGCCCGTACGTCGCCGATCTCGCCAATCTGGCGGAGGTCCGTCGATTGGCGGCCGAGGTCGCGGCCGAGAACCCGCGCCTGGACGTGCTCATCAACA
>DATNPP010000465.1:0-5689 GCA_036703175.1 Oscillatoriaceae cyanobacterium | reverse complement strand
GCCCTCGCCGATCCAGATGTCGCCCTCCAGGCGGTTGTACGGCAGCTCGACTTTGACCTTGCCGTCGAGGATGTCGTAGTGCGCCTGGCGGTAGCTCTGCAGATTGCCCACGTCCTCCCAGTAGCCGTCGGCCACGAAGCCGAACATGGGGTCGTTGCGCTCGAGCAGCAGCGGGAAGAGGTCCTTCGAGAAGTCCACCTCTTTGTCGGCCGGCAGCAGCTTGAGCACTTCGGGATCGAGCACGTAGGTGCCGGTGTTGATCGTGTCCGAGAAGACCTCGGAGCTGGACGGCTTCTCGAGGAAGCGGCGAATGCGGTTGTCGTCGTCGGTGATGACGACGCCGAACTCGAGCGGGTTGGCGACGCGCTTGAGCACGATCGAGGCGACCGAGCCCTTTTGCTTGTGAAAGTTCACGGCCTCGGTGAGGTCGATGTCCGTCAGCGAATCGCCCGAGATGACGATGAAGGTGTCGTCGAGCAGGCTCTCGATCGCTTTCACGCAGCCCGCCGTGCCCAGCGGCATCTTCTCCTCGACGGCGTAGGTGATGTTCACGCCGAAGTCGCGCCCGTCGCCGAAGTAGTTCTGAATGACGTGCGGCAGATAGTACAGCGTGATGATGATGTCCGTGATGCCGTGGCGTTTCAACAGGTTGATGATGTGCTCGGCCATCGGCTTGTTGAGCATCGGCACCATCGGTTTGGGGATGTCACAGGTCAAAGGGCGCAGACGGGTGCCCGACCCACCTGCCATCAGGACTGCCTTCACGCGTTACTCCTTCCTCGCCATCGAGATTGGATCGTGTGCGGTATCGGGGCTACCGCCTGCCCGTGACCTTTTCGGGTTGCGCGGGCTCGATCGCCCGCCCGGATTCCTTGAACACGCGGGCGAAGACGTCCGAGGTCGTCTTCGCGATGCGCTCCCAGTTGAACACGTTTTCCACGCGCTCGCGACCGGCCTTTGCCAGGTTCTTGGCGTAGTCCGGATGCTTGAGCACCTCGAGAATGCCCCAGGCGAGCGAATCCGGATTGCCGGCGTAAGTGGTGATGCCGCTCTTGGTGTGCTCGACGATCTCGCCGAGCCCGCCCGTGTCCGCCACGATCGTCGGCACCTGCGCCGCCATGCCCTCGAGCGCCACGATGCCGAACGGCTCGTACAGGCTCGGGAACACCGCCACGTCGATCACCTGGTACAGCTTGAGCAGATCCTCGTCCGAGATGAAGCCCGTGAAGTTCACGTATGGGCTCACGCCCAGCTCGTGCGCGCGGCCCTTGAGCTCGGGCAAGAAGCCGCCCTTGCCCACCACGACGAAGCGCGCGTCGGGGTACTCGGCGAGCACCTTGGGCACCGCCTCGAGCAGCACCTGCGCGCCCTTTTCCGGCACCATGCGGCCGACGAAGAAGACGAGCTTCTGATTGTCCGCCGCGAAGTGGCGGCGGAACGCGCGCCGATCTTGATCGGACATCTTTTGATCGAACTTCGCGATGCTGGTGCCGTTCGGAATGATGTCGATCTTGTCGGCGGGCACCTGGAAGTGCTGGGTGACCTCGCGCCACATGTACTGGCTGCAGACGATCACGCGCCAGGCCTCGAAGCACAGCCACCACTCCATCTGATTGATGTAGCGCGAGAGGTCGCTCCAGAGCTGGCCCTTGTTGCGGCCGATCTCGGTCGCGTGGATCGTCGCGAGCAGCGGCAGGCCCTCGCCCTTCTTGAGCGCGACGCCCGCGTGCGCCACGAGCCAGTCGTGCGCGTGCACGAGGTCGAAAGGCGTCTTGCGATGCTGCTCGAGGGCGTAGCCGACCATGCCGAGGTTGAGCTGCAGCACCCAGCTGAGGAAGTCGGGCGTCTGGAACTCGACGTTCTTGACGCGGTGGACGTGCACGCCGTCCACGACCTCATGCTCCTGCGTGCCGGGGTGGTCGGCCGTGACGACGTGAACCTCGTGACCCTGCTTGACGAGGGCGATGGAGAGTTCTTCCACGTGACGCGCGATGCCGCCGACGATGCGCGGCGGGTACTCCCAAGACAGCATCAGAATCCGCATGACGGTCTAAGTCTTTCCTTTCAAATGGGCCACGGTGCGGCAAGCAGCCATCACCAGACTATTACCTTACCAGATGTGGCCGCCGAAAAGAAAGAGAAGCGCGCGCTCAGGCCTCGATGCGCCTGAGGCGTTGCGCCATCGCCGTGAGCGCGTCGGGTGCGCCGAAACCGCCGGATTTGGTGACCAGGCGCAGACTGCGTCCGGCGAACTCGACGCGGCACAGCGGCATGGCGGGCAGCAGCTCGCCCACGACGCGCAGCGGCGGGCTTCCCAGAGCGCGGCAGACGCCCAGGGCCGTCTCGCCGCCCGTGAGCACGAGCCCCGAGAGCTCGACGTCGCGGACCACGCGGGCGATGACCCGGCCGAGGGCGTTGGCGAGCTGAATGCCCGTCTCGACGGCGCCCATCGCGAGATCGTGCCCCAGCGCGCGACCCTCGCGGCCTTGCGCCTCACCGAGCGCCGTCGCGACGAGCACGTCCTGGCTGGCGAGTAAGGAGGGCAATATCTGGGCGGCGAGGCGATCGCCCCCCGAGGACTCCGTCAGCAACAGCGATTGCACGTCCGCCTGCACCAGCCGGGCTTCGCGCGCGTAAGCCTGCACCTGCGCGAGCGAGACGGGATTGAGGCTGCCCGCCACCACGAGCACGGGCGGCCGTCTTGCGAGCAACAGCTCGGCCGCGGGCGGCGGCGCCAGCATCGGCGGCTCGAGCGCCTGGGCCAGGCCCGCGGAGCCGACCGGCAACACGCGATAAGGGATCATCGAAATCGCCCGAGCGATCGCGGAGAGATCGGCCGGGCGCGCCGCGTCGACCACCAGCACGCGCCGCTCGGCCGCGTAGGCCGCCGCCAACGCACCGGCGATCGCCTCGGGGCCTTGCAACACGGTCCGCAGCGGAATCTCGGCGACCTCCAGCCCGCCCTGAGCCAGAAGCGTCGGCAAATGCGACTCGCGCGCCGGCGCCAGCGGATCGCGGCCATAGGACGTCACGCTCACGGGCAAGCCCTCGACGAGTTGATTGCCTCCGATTGTCTGGCGGCCGGCCTGCGGAAAGGCCGGCGCGACCACCGCGATCTCGCAGCCCAGCAGCTGGCGGGCGCGCCCGATCTCGGCGGCCAGGTTGCCGCGCAGGGTCGAATCGACCTTCTTATAGAAGCGCGTACAGCCCGCGGACATGAGCGCGCGCGCGGCGCGATCGATCGCCTCGGCCGCCTGCTCCGGCAGCAGGTGGCGGCTCTCCGTGTTCACGGCGATCGCCGTCGCCTGCGGCCAGCGCGCCTCGGAAAGCTCGGGCACGATCCAGACCTCGCGGCCCGGCTGATAGAAGGCCAGCGCGGTATCCCCCGCGCCGGTCAGATCGTCTGCGAGGACCCCGATCGGGCCGTTCGGCCAACGTGCGTCCATGGGGCCCTAGAAGGCGTCGGAAAACTCTCCGCCGCGATCGCCGCCGAAGGAGTTGTTCTCGGACTTGCTGCCCAACAACCGCAGCTCGTTCGCCGCGATCACGGGCATCTCGTGCTTCTGGCCCTCGGCGTCCGTCCAGCGGCTGAACTCCAGACGCCCCACGATGCCGACGAGTTTGCCCTTTTTGACGTACTCGGCGGCGATCTCGGCGGGCTTGCCCCACAGCTCGATGCGGAACCAGTCGGTCGTGTCCACGCCTTCCGTGCGCTTCACGGGGCGATCGACGGCCATGTTGAAAGTGGTCTTCGCGCGGCCGCTTTCGAAGTAGCGGATCTCGGGATCCGCGCCGGCCCGCCCGACGAGGACGACGGAATTGAGCATGGTGCCTCCTTGAAACAATTGCAGGCGGCCATTGTAGCATGTTGCACGGAAGACTTCGGTGAAGGGGACATTGCGGCCCGTTAAAATGTGATATACTTCTCACAAAGCGCCCTCAGGTCCATGGCCGGCTTCGCCACGCGCGGAGTTCCTGCAGCCGGGGCGGAGGCGCCGAGGATTGGCATTCTGTGAAGCCGCCGGGGAAGTTTTGTTGCCAAGGCTGTTCGCAAGCCAGGCAGGCGCGGAAAAACAAGTACGGTCGCGCCGCCGGCCCATCGCACTCGCACCGCATGCGGTGTCGTTGACAACCGATCGCCCCTTAGGGCTCCGCTACCCCTCTTCGGACGAAGAGGGCCCTCATCGCAGGAATCCACTCCCGCATCGCAGCCACTGATCGTTAGGGAATCAGCGTGAAAAAAGAGATCATCATCAGTGAGGTCAACGACCTGGCCGTCGTCTACGAAGACGGTCGCGCCGTTGAGTTCTTCCTCCGACACGGCGACCAGCTCGTCGGAGACATCATCTGGGGCCAGGTCGAGGCAGTCGTGCCCGGCATCGAAGCGGCTTTCGTCAACATCGGGCAGGATCGCAACGGGTTCATCCACGTCGCGGACCTGCCCTCCGCGCAAGCCCCCCGGCGCCAGGCGGCGCCCAGGAAACCCAGCATCAAGGTCAAAGAGCGCATCCTGGTGCAAATCGCCAAGGCGCCGACGGGCAACAAGGGCGCGCGTCTCACCGGCCGGCTCACGATCCCCGGGCGCTTTCTGGTGCTCGTGCCGCACGACAACCGCGTGTCGATCTCGCGGCGGATCGTCGAATCGCACGAGCGCGATCGCCTGCGCCGGCTGACGCTCAAGCTCAAAGATCCGGGCCACGGCGTGATCGTGCGGACCGAGGCGATCGGCCGCTCCGAAGAGGATCTGCGCCAGGACATCGAGGAGCTGATCGACATCTGGGCCGACGTGCTGCATCAGATGGCGATCGTCGCGCCGCCCTCGCTGCTGCACCGCGACAGCGACCTGATCCATCGCGTGCTGCGCGACGCGATGAGCGCGGAAGTCTCGAAGGTCGTCGTGGACACCGCCGCCGGCTATCAGAAAGCCCGCGAGATTCTGCAGGGCTGGAACCCCGAGCTCGCCCGCAACGTGGTGCAGCACAAGGGGTCGCAATCGATTTTGTCTCGCTATCGCATTAGCGAAGAATTGGAGGCCGCTATTTCACCGAAGGTCTGGCTGCCGTCTGGCGGCTATCTCATCATCGAGCCCACCGAGGCCCTCACCGTCATCGACGTGAACTCGGGCCGCACGCAGAGCAAGTCGCTCGCCGACACGGTGTTGCGTACCAACATCGAGGCGGCGGCCGAGGTCGCTCGTCAGCTCCGGCTGCGCGACATCGGCGGCATCGTGGTGATCGACTTCATCTCGATGGATGCGGCGTCCGATCGCAACAAGGTCCTGCAGGCCTTCCACGAGGCGCTGCGCGAGGACAAGAGCCGTCCGCAGGTGACGGGCTTCTCCGAGCACGGCTTGATCGAAGTCTCGCGCCGTCGTCAGGGCCAGAACCTGCTCGAGCAGCTCACGCGTCCTTGCGAGGAGTGCGAGGGCACCGGCCGCGTGCGCACCAGCCCGCTGGTGACCGGCGCGCATCGCCACGAGGCCGCGAGCCGCGTGGAGGAGACCTCGGCGATCATCCATGAGATCACCGAGGAGCCGATGGCCGACGAGGTGCTGCTGCCCGAAGGCGAGGCCGGCGAGGAAGAAGAGCTCGAGGTCGAGGTCGCCGGCAACGGCGGTCGCCGCCGCCGTCGTCGTCGTCGCGGCCGCGGCCGCACCGGCGAGGTGCCGATGGGCCACATTCTGACCACC
>DATNPP010000455.1:0-3631 GCA_036703175.1 Oscillatoriaceae cyanobacterium | reverse complement strand
CGCCGATCGAGTACGGACCTGGCGATCAGGTCCGCAAGGTAGCCACCAATGGCTTCTTCAGCTACAAGAACCGGCTCTGGAAGCTGGGAAAGGCTTTCCACACGATGCCCGTGGCCGTGCGTTACACGGAGCAAGACGGGGCAATGGATGTGTACTTCTGCGCCCAGAAGGTCAAAACGATTGACCTCAGAGCCTTAGAGTCCTAATGTCTCCCAGGGTGTCACCCATGTCTCCGGTCTATACACACCCTCCGGGGGAGAGGGCAATGCGAATTTCGGTGCGCTGCTACGCCGACGTCTTTTTGCGGAACGCCGACTCCAGCGTGCCCATCAGCTTCGGGAAGCGACCGCGCAGCTGATCCCAGGCCCAAATGACGTCTTTTTCGAGCGCCTGCCGACGGTCGTCCGGCAGCTTGAAGATCGCGTCGATCGCCTTGCCCTGCGCCTTCGCATCCGGCCCCGCCGTCACCAGCGGCGCGAGCTCGGGATCGCGCGCCACCAGATTGTCGCGCAGGCGATTGAACTCGAGCTGCAGCTTCTGCGCCTCTTGCGGCGGCAAACGCTTGAGCGCGCTCTGGAAGGCCTCCTGGCTCGACGGCGTCATCTCGAACTCGCTCACGCGCGCGGCGAGCGCCGGGAATTTCTTCTTCAGCTGCTTCAGAAAGCGCCGCTGGTAGGCCTCGCCGGCCATCTTCGTCATGCGCGGGCCGAGCACCTTGTTGAGCTGCGGCGAGACGATGACGAGCAGGGCGATGACCGTGACCACGACGGTCAGAACGGTGATCCACTGGTGGTTCATGGCGAGCTAGGCGTCCTTTTCTGGATTGGGAAGTGCTTCATGCTAGCCCAAGCGCCTCCACACGGCAACCGGGGCTTACTCGGCCGGCCGCTCCGGCCGCGGCGGGCGCGGGCCGAGGTACTGGTACAGATCGCAGCGAATGCGCCCGTTGTAGAGCTTGCGCTTCTTGTCCGCCTGCTTGCCGTAGAAGCGCTCGAACTGCTCGAACGCCGTGAGCACATAGACGGACCAGCTGGACGCGCGCGAAAACGCCGCGCCCATCTCCCGGTAGAGCTGCTCGACCTCGCGCGCCTCGCTCAAGCGCTCGCCGTAGGGCGGATTGGTCACGATCACGCCGTACTCGCCCGCTGGCGTGAAATCCGCGACCGGGCGCCGCTCGAAGCGCACGCGATCGCCCACGCCGGCCTGTTTGGCGTGCAGCCGGGCGAGGTCCAGCACCTCGGCATCGACGTCGCTGCCGCTGATGAGCAGCGTGCGATCGCGCTTCTCGGCCGCAATCGCCTCGTGCCGCGCCTCGCGCCAGACGCTCGCAGGCACGAAGGGCCAGTTCTCGGCGTCGAAGCGCCGGAACTTGCCCGGCGCCACGTTCAGCCCGATCAGCGCCGCCTCGATCGGCAACGTGCCCGAGCCGCACAGCGGATCCGCGAAGGGCCGCTCGGGGCGCCAGCGCGCGAGCGAGATGAGCCCCGCCGCGAGCGTCTCTTTCAGCGGCGCCGTCGCGACCAGCGTGCGATACCCGCGCTTGTGCAATCCCTCGCCGGAGGTGTCGATCGTGAGCGTGGCGACGTCGTTCAGCAGCGAGACGAGCACCTTGTAGCGCGGCCCCGTCTCCGGCAGCTGCGACTGGCCGTAGCGCGCGGCGAGCGCGTCCACGATCGCCTTTTTCGTCACGCTCTGCACCGCCGGCACGCTGGAGAGCTGGCTCTTGACGGACTTGCCGTCGACCGGGAAGCAGGCGTCCACGGGCATCAGCTCGCCCCAGGGCAGCGCGCGCACCTGGTCGTAGAGGGCGTCGAAGTCCTTCGCCGGGAACTCGCCCACGCGATACAGCACGCGGTCCGCCACGCGCAGCCAGAGGTTCGCGCGGGCGATCGCCGCGGCATCCGCGGAAAAGGTCACGCGGCCCTGTTCCACTTGCTGGTCTTCGTAGCCGAGCTGCTTCAGCTCGTAGGCCACCTGGCTCTCGAGGCCGAACGCGGCGGTGGCGATCAAATCGGTGCGTGCCATGCGGCTCCTTTGCTCATCATGTCGGCCATTGTACCTGGTCCAGCCAATCGGCGGGCGCCGGGGCGGCGATCGCGAGCACGAAGCCGCGCCATTCCTTGTATTGCGCGAGCACCTCGCCGCCGGACCAGCGCAGGCGCGCATGGCCGTCGTGAATCTCGGTTTCGAGCGTGCGCATGTGCGGCAGCGCGCCTTCGAGGGCCTTGAAGGCCGCTTCCTTGAGCGCCCAGAGGATCACGGCGCCGTGCGGCCCGAGCGGCCGGCCGGCCAGCCACGCGCGCTCGCGTTCGGACAGAAAGAAGCGATGCCCGCCTTCGGGCAACACGCGCATCAGCTCGAGATCCACGCCGGCAGGGCCCGGCGCGACCAATGCCGCGGCCCAGTGGTGGCTGTGGCTTATAGACAGGTGCCAGCCCGGCAGACGGTCCTCCGGCAGAAAGAAGACCGGACGGCCGTCCGGCAGCTTGCGAATCGCGACGGCGCTCGGTTGCAAGCCCGTGAGCTGCGCGAGGGCTTGCTTGGCGGCCAGGCGCCCGAGCAACCACTCGCGCCGGCGCTTCGGCACGGTGTAGTGCGCGAAGGCCGCCTGCTCGTCCGGCGTCAGCAGGCCCGGCGCGTGTTTGAGCGCGCCGGGCGTGGCTTCGACCAGGTGTAGGATCGCTGGCATGCGGGCATGATACATGATCCATGTCCGGCTTGCCGTCTTTGCAATTCGTCAACGGCCCGACGGCCCCCACCGTTGGGGGCGATCGCGCCGGAAGCGTGGTGGCGAGCCCATGCGCGCGCCGACGCCCTGCGGTAGAATGACACGAACCCGGCGCGCCCGGTGCGTCGCCTGCTGATCACAAAGGCCTTGAATGACCTCACCCCGCGGCCCCGTTCCTCCTCAATACGATTTTTCGCGCGTGGCCGCCGAGGCCGAAGCGCAAGGGCCGCTTTTCGAGCGCCGCAAGCGCGAGTTCGGCTGGACGATCGTCTGCGCCTGCGCCTGGATGGTCCTGGTCTGGCTGCTGCGCCTGCCGCGCCTCAAAGTCGCCTTCGCGCGCTGGGCGCGGCAGCGCATGATCCACGAGGGGCCGGTCTTCATCAAGCTGGGGCAGATGCTCTCGACGCGCGTCGACGCGTTCGGGCCCGAGATCATCGCCGAGCTGGCGCATTTGCAGGACAAGGTGCCGAGCTTTCCTTTCGAGCAGGTGCGCGCGATCGTCGAGGCCGACCTGGGCGAGCCGCTCGAGACGGCCTTTCAGAGCTTCGATGCGCTGCCGCTCGCGGCCGCGAGCATGGGCCAGGTGCATCCGGCCACGCTGCCGTCGGGCGAGGCGATCGTCGTCAAGGTGCTGCGCCCCGGCCTCGCCGAGCGCTTCGCGGTCGACCTGACGCTGATGCGTCGATTGGCGCAGTGGCTCGTCACGCGGCCGCGCCTGATTCGATTTTTGGGCGGCAGCCCGGACACGCCCTACGTGAGCCTCGTGGATCGTCTCGGCGTCAGCCTGTACCAGCAACTCGATCTCTGGACCGAGGGCCTGCACGGCGAGCGCTTCGCGCGCAACTTCGCGCAGGATCCGCGCGTGAGCGCGCCCGCGATTCACTGGTCGCACAGCTCCACGCG
>DATNPP010000106.1:0-7074 GCA_036703175.1 Oscillatoriaceae cyanobacterium | reverse complement strand
GGTGCATGTCGGCCAGCTGACGGGCGATCGCGTCGCCCGTGCTCGGCAGCTGGTGATGGGCGATCGTGTACGCCTCGACCGCCGCGCGGACCGTCGCCAGGTTGTCTTGATCGGAGGAAATGGTCGCATCGGTGTCTTTGGGACCGCCGAGGGGGAGCATGTGCATCAGGCTGCCAATGTCGAAGCCCGGCTGCCCGTCGCCCTGCGACATGGCGAGCATGTAGTAGCCGCTCGCCCCCAACAGGCCCATGAGCGCCAGCCCGAGCCCGCCGATGAGCAACATCCGGCGGCCCTTGGGATTGCCGGCCGTCTTGGCGCCCTTGGCATTGCCCTTGCCCCGGACCTTGCCCTTGCCTTTGGACTTTGCCTTGCCTTTGCGCTTGCGCCGCGCCGGCGCCGCATGCGCGTCACCGTGGGCATCCGATTGATAGCCACTGGGGCCCGCGTCGCCGTAGGCCACGTCCTCGTGATAGCCGCTGGGACCCGCGTCGCCGTAGGCCACGTCGTCGCTGTAGCCGCTCGGGCCCTCGTCCCCATAGGCCACGTCGTCGCTGTAACCGCCGGGCCCCTCGTCGCCGTAAGCCACGTCGTCCGAGTAAGCCGCGTGGATATTGGCGTGCTCTTGCGCATAGCCGGACGCGTACTCGCCGGCCGGGCCGAAATCGCCGTAGGCCTCCTCGTGGCCGGCGGTTGGGGAATGCTCACTCATAACGGCGCCTCGATCCATCGTCGCTCATCGCCTGTCACGGTCAAAAGACCTGTCTGGGATCGACCGACAATGGCTTCGCCGCGCCGTTGGATTGCGGCACGGACGGAGGCTGTGGCATACCCGCGGGCGCCTGCCCGCCATGGAACTCGTCGGCGCCTTGCGGCATGATCAGCACCAACGCCCGATTACGCGGCTTGGCGGCCGCCTTCTTGATCGCCGCGAGCCAGAGCTTGCACGTGAGATCGTCAGGGCGCATGCCCTGCGCCGAATGGAACGTGCTCACGGCCGCGAGGGTCTTGCCCTCGTAGACCTGGGTCATGCCCGCGTTGCGGCGCGAGTCGAAGGTCACGTTGCGCCGCAAATAGCTCGAATAGCTCAGCATGCCCGAAGGCGACGCCGAGGGCGACGCGACGGCCGCCGTGTCCGAGGCGCTCGCCGCCTTCACGTGACGATGGCGCACCGGCGCGGGCGTGAGCAGGCCCTGCGCGCTGTCGTCGCCGCCGCCGCTGTCGCCGCCGCCGAAGAACGGCAAGCCGTTGCAGCCGGAGACGGCCCCCGCCAGGAGGCTCGCCGCAATCAAGAATCGAAACACTTTGACCAATGCCATTCGCTGCCGGCCTCCGGAGCCACTGCTCCTGACCTTCGCCTAGTCCTTTCCTACCCACGCCCCAATGGCGCCAAACTGCGGCCAACCGAGCATTCCGTCACCCTCACGCCGCCGACGGCGCATCGGGCAAGCGTGCGCGGGCGAGTAACCGCTCCGCGTTCTCGTAGCCGACGGGCGCCAACTCGTCGGCATGCAACGCGGCGCGCAGCGTCTCGAGCGCCGTGCTCTGACGGAACAAGGGAAAATCCGAGCCGAACATCACGCGCGCGACGCCCAGCGTGGCGATCGCCCGCCGAATGATGTGCGGCGGCTGCCACGAGGTGTCGGTGTAGACGTTCTCGTAGTCGCGTCCCAGCGCCAGCACGTGCTCGTGCTGATCCCAGCCGATGTGCGCGAGCACGATCGGCACGCGCGGAAAGGCCTTGATCACGGGTTCGAGCGACAGGGCGTTGTTGGTGCCTTCCACCAGCGGAAACGGGAAGGTGCCCGTATGGATGATCACGGGCATGTCGTAGCGCTCGGCCAGCGCGACGAGCTCGAACATGCGCGCGCTCGTCGGCACCGGGCCCGCGAGCGCGGGGTGGATCTTGAGCCCGCGCACCATGCCCGTGCGCCAGTAGGCCTCGAAGTGCGCGGCGAAGTCCGGATCTTCGGGGTCGACCGAGCAGAAGACGGCGAAGCGCTCGCGAAAGGGGGCGATCGCGTCGAGAATCTCGAGCGTCTTCAAAAACGGCTCGATCGCGAGCACCACGGAGCGCGCGATGCCGGCGTCGTCCATGCTGCGCACCAGTTCGGCGGCCTGGTACTTGTGAAACTGCCGCACCAGCTCGTTGAAGCCGACGCCCGTGAAGTGGGGATAGATCGTCGTCAGCGCCCGATGGCGCCCGAAGCGCGCGAAGAGCCCGACCCCCTCGTACACGAGCGGCTCGAACCATTCCGCCGCGCGATGCAGCAGCGGAAAGCGCGGCATCTCCGGCGGCGCGATTTCGCTCTTGCCCCGCAGGTGCGCATGAAAGTCGATGAAGCGGCCGTGCGCGGCACCGCGCGGCATGGGACCTCCTCGTGAACTTTTTCCCCACGAGGAGCGTAGCACGCCGAGTCCGGCTCGTATGTAAGAGTCGTCACCCAGCCGCGGCCGGGCGCCGGCTACTCCTGCTCGTCATCCTTGCCGCGCTCCATCGATTCGTAGAAGCGCGCGAAGTCCGACGCCGTGACGGTGTTGACGAAGGTGCGAAAGTCGGTCGTGTCTTCGCGATGCGCGCGGCTGAAGTCGTCCAATTCCTCGATGAACTGCGCCATGTTGAGCTGCAGCAGCTCGGAATCCGCCAGCATCGGCAGGTTCTCGGCCAGCGCGACCTGGATCGACTCGGTCGCCGTCATCGCGAGGCGCTTCAGTCGGCGCTCGCCGCTCTTGAAGACGAGCCAGCCCTGCACGTACGAACCGTAGCCCTCGAGCTCGGCGGCGGCGGCCAGCGGCAGCGGAATCAGCTCGACGCGCACCAGCGCGTAGCCCAGCTCGCCGAGCGTCTTGCCCAGGGCGCTCGTGAGGCGCTGGGGCATGCCGGGCTTGGGCGGCTGGACGATCGAGACGATCTGCTCGATGTTCTCGCGGCTGGTCTCGAGGACGAAGCCGCGCTGTTCGCGACGCGAACCGAGGATCAGCCCGTCCCGGACGGGCGGCTCGGATTCGGCCTGGATCTCGAAGGCTCCCAGCAGGGAAACCCG
Source organism: Oscillatoriaceae cyanobacterium (assembly GCA_036703175.1). GTDB lineage: Bacteria > Cyanobacteriota > Sericytochromatia > S15B-MN24 > JAQBPE01 > DATNPP01. Next base: position 4,033 of record DATNPP010000106.1, on the reverse strand, counting down.
GCGCATGCGCTTCGCCACGCTACCACTCCTTTTGCGTAAATTCCATTATATCACGGCGAAATGACGCTTCAGGAAGCTGCGACGGTGCTCATGGCACGGCCCGAGCCGATCCAGGGCTTCTCGATGGGCGGGCGTGCCGTAACCCTTGTGACGCGCGAAGCCGTAGCCGGGATACTGCGCGTCGAGCGCGTGCATCTCGCGATCGCGCGTGACCTTCGCGATCACCGAGGCCGCGGCGATCGAGAGCGAGAGGCCGTCCCCGCCGATGATGGCCTGTTGGGGCCACTCGAGCTCGGGAATCAGCAGATTGCCGTCCACGAGCACGTGCTCGGGCGTGGCGATCGCGTCCAATGCGCGGCGCATCGCGACGAAGGTCGCCTGCAGAATGTTGATTCGGTCGATCTCCTCGGCACTCGCGCGGCCCACGCCGATGGCGAGCGCGACCTCCTGCAGCAACGCGAAGTAGTGCTCGCGCCGCGCCTCGCTGAGCTTCTTTGAGTCCGTCAAGCCGTCGAGGGCCCTGGGCACGCGCTTCGGCAGCACCACGCAAGCGGCCGTGACGGGGCCGGCCAGGGGACCGCGCCCGGCTTCGTCGACGCCCGCGACGCGCGACGTGCCGGCGCGCCAGAGGGCGCGCTCGTAGCGGAGCATGGGGGCCTCCTTCCTTGCTTTCCGCGCATGGGCGGACATGGTATAACAGATAGTGCCCATGATCAAAGAATCTCAACCCTTGGAGCGCGCCCAACTGGTGCAGCGCTTCGCCGACCAGCAACGCTTTCCGCTCGATCCGTTTCAGATCGAGGCGATGACCATCCTCACCGAGGGCGACTCCGTCCTCGTGTCCGCCCCGACCGGCTCGGGCAAGACGATCGTCGCCGAGTACGCCATCTTTTTGGCGCGCGCGACGAACACGCGCTGCATCTACACGACGCCGCTCAAGGCCCTGTCCAATCAGAAGTATCGCGATCTGCATGCGGACATGGGCGACGACGTCGGCCTCGTGACGGGCGACGTGGTGATCAATCCGACCGCGCCCGTGCTCATCATGACCACCGAGATTCTGCGCAACATTCTACAGGCGGACCCCGAGCAGCTCTCCGACGTGAGCCAGGTGATCCTCGACGAGGCGCACTACATCGGCTCGGACGGTCGCGGCACCGTCTGGGAGGAGACGATCGTCTTCCTCGGCAAGCACACCAGCATCGTCGCGCTCTCGGCGACGATCCCCAACGCGGACGAGCTCGCCACCTGGGTATCGTCGGTGCACAAGCCGATGCGCGTCGTCTACCACGACCAGCGCCCCGTGCCGCTCGAGCCCTTCATCTTCATGGAGAAGGCCCAGCCGCTCTTCGACAAGCGCGGCAAGCTGCGTTTCCGCGGCTTCCAAAAGGATGGCAAAGAAGGCTGGATCGACGAGCCGCTCTCGAGCCAGGTGGTGCGCGATCTGCACAAGCAGAAGCTGCTGCCCGCGATCTTCTTCGTCTTCTCGCGCATGGGCTGCGAGCGCGAGGCGCTCGAGGTGATTCGCCAGGGCATTCCGCTCACCACGCCCGAGGAGCAAGCGCAAATCGACGCCGCGGTGGCAGAGGCGATCGCCAAGACCCCCGGCATGCTCACCTCGCACGCGACCAAGGGCTGGCTGGAGCGCCTGCGCTCGGGCGTCGCGCCGCACCACGCGGGCCTGTTGCCGCCTTTGAAGCTGCTCATCGAGGTGTTGTTTCAACGCAATCTGCTCAAGGCCGTCTTCGCGACCGAGACGCTGGCCGCGGGCATCAACATGCCGGCGCGCACGGTCGTCATCACGAGCCTCTCGAAGCGCACGGACGAAGGCCACCGCATGCTCACGGTCTCCGAGTTCGCTCAGATGACCGGCCGCGCCGGCCGTCGCGGCATGGACACGGTGGGCTACGGCGTGGTCTACCCCAGCCACCGCTACAGCGTCCACGACGTCGCCGCGCTCTTCAAGGGCCAGCCCGAGCCGCTGCGCAGCCGCTTCACGCTGAATTACAACATGGTCGTGAACCTGATCCACCGCTATCCGGCCGAACAGGCACGGCGCATCGTGGAGCAGTGCTTCAGCCAGTTCCAGAACAATCAGACCGTGCTCGGGCTGCATACGCTCAAGCAGCAGGCCCAGCAGAAGCTCGAGAAGCTCGATCCGCGCTGCCCCAAGTTCCCCGAGGAGCACGAGCGCGCACCGCTGCTCGAGGCGTATTCCGGGCTGAAGCAGAAAAAAGAAGAGGCCCGCAAGAAGCTCGCGAACGTCGAGGCCTCGCGCTCGTTCTACAACAAGCAAGAGGGCGCGCGCGCCGTCAAGGCCGCGCCGTTCGACTCGTGGATCGTGGTGCAGACCGCCGAGGATCCCGAGCCGCAGCTCGCGATTCTGCTCGACAAGTTTCCGGTCAAATCCGGCGACGTGCAGTACACCGTGCTCATGTCCGGCGGGCGGCTGACGCGATTGTCGGTGCGCAATTTGATCCAGGTGCTCAACGTGCCGGTCAAGGGCGTGCCCAAGGCGCTCAATCAGCGCGCCTCGACGATCAGCTATCAGCAGGTGAGCCGCGTCAAGGACATGCCGATCCCCTGGGAGGGCTGGCTCGAGGCGTCGCAGATCGATCCGCAGGACATTTTGCCGCATCTGCAGGATCCGCCGGACCTCGCGAAGGCCAAGGCGGGCTACGCGGAGGCGATCGCCGCCATGCAGGAGTCGCACTGCCACAACTGCAAGTTCTTCGGCCGCTGCAAAGACGACTACAAGGAACACGTGCGCTACGCCAAGGACGCCGCGTTCTACCAGGAGCAAATCGACGCGATTCGCGGCAAGTACTGGCGCGAGTACCAGCAGTTGCAGGCCGTGCTCGAAACGGGCGGCTTCACGCGCGGGCGCGAACTGTTGCCGCGCGGCGTCGCGATGGCGAATCTGCGCACGAGCAACGAGCTGATGGCCGCCGAGGCGCTGGCCTCGGGCGTGTTCGAGGATCTCAGTCCGTCCGAGCTGTGCGCGGCGGCGAGCATGATCGTCGCCGAGCCGATTCGCGGCCGCATGGCCTGGCATCCGATCAAGCCGAGCCCGAAGGCGGTGCAGGTGAGCGACACGCTCTTCGACATGGCGCGCGAGCTCTACAATCTGCAGATCCGCTGCAAGGTCGAGAACGACCAGCCCTACCTCACGCCCGAGTACGCCGGCATGGTGCAGGCCTGGGCCGATCAGGCGCAGTGGAACCACGTGGTCGAGATCGCGGGCATCGACGAGGGCCAGCTGGTGCGCCATCTGCGCCAGGTGATCGACATGCTGCAGCAGTTCAAGGACGTGCCCGGCACCACGACGATCTTCCAGGACAAGGTGCGCTCGGCGATCGCGCTGATCGACCGCGACATCGTTCAGGAAGTGTTCTAAGAGCCGCGTGCCCAAAATCACGCCGTCGATGCCAGGGCCGTCACGCGGCCTTCGCTCGGAATGCGTGACAATGAGGCTGTAGAGAACAGAACGACCTGAAATCGAGGGCAAGCGAATGGTACTGAAACCGATGGAAACCGCCCGCGTGGTCCTGGTGGCGGTAGGATTTTTCCTCTTCGGCGTGCGCTGAGCGCCCGCGCTGAAGCTCGGCATATGATTCGGCGGCCCCAATCGGGGGCGCCGAACCCGTTTTTGGGAGCAGAAGTACCGTCGGTGGGTATATGCTCCTCGTTCAGGAGGACCCATGTCGCTCGCCATGCTGCTCGGCCCGCTCAATACGACCGCCTTCACGGTCGGTCACACGACCTTTTCGTGGCTGCAAACCATCGGCTTCGCCACGGGCGTGCTGAACGTGTGGCTGGTGGCGCGCCAGAACCTCTGGAACTGGCCGCTGGGCATCGTGCATCCCTTTTTGCAGATGCTGATCTACGGCACGGCCGGGTTGTTCGCGGATTCGGGGCTGCAGGCCATTTACATCCTCATGAACGCCTACGGCTGGTGGGCCTGGGCCTTCGGCGGCAAGGCCCACGGCGCGCTCGGCGTGAGCCGCACGCCCAAACGCACCGCCTGGATGCT
>DATNPP010000342.1:0-3749 GCA_036703175.1 Oscillatoriaceae cyanobacterium | reverse complement strand
GATCGTTTTCAACCGTGGGGTCACCGCCGGATCCGCAGCCTACGGCACTTTCTCTCGGCTTGTAAAGTTCCGTTGCGCCAACAGAGCCGCTTGCTCGTGTTGGCGGACGCGGAGGAGGTCTTTTGGGTCGTGGGGCTCCGTCGGGGCGGCCGGGCACCCGTTCAGCAAACGCCCGAAAACGCCTGGGAAATGCTGGCGACAGCGTTTTTTGAGGTTTGACAAAGCGGTGCGTCTCCCGTAAGATTTTGCCATCCCGAATGGCGTCTGCCAGCGCCGATTTCGACCTGTCGGACGGCGCCGTGGATAACTCTTAGGAGGCTGAGTGTTCAATAAGATCTTTAAAAACGCAGGCGTCTATTTCCTCGTGATCCTGCTGGGGGTCACCTTCATCGTGGCGACGTTCTTCCAACGTCCCCAGGCGGAGGACAAGCCCACCTACACGTCGTTCATGTCGCAGGTACAGCACGGCGACATTCAGAACGTGCAGATGACGAGCGGATCCAACGAGATCCAGTACCAGACGACCGCCAAGGACGGCAAAACCTACGTCGTCTATGCGCCCAACGATCCGCAGCTGATTCCGAATCTGAAGGCCCACGGCGTGGTCATCAACGTGAAGCCGCCGGATCAGTCCAATTGGTGGGCCTCGATCATCGGCAGCGTGCTGTTGCCGGTGCTGCTGCTGGTCGGCATGTGGTTCTTCCTCTTACGTCAGGCGCAATCCGGCTCGAACCAGGCCATGAGCTTCGGCAAGAGTCGCGCCAAGATGATGGTGGAGAACAAGACGCGCGTGACCTTCGCCGACGTCGCCGGCGTCGATGAAGCGAAGATCGAGCTCAACGAGATCGTCGACTTCCTCAAGAGCCCGGAGAAATACCAGGCCCTCGGCGCGCACATTCCCAAGGGCGTGCTGCTCGTCGGCCCGCCGGGCACCGGCAAGACGCTGCTCGCCCGGGCGATCGCCGGCGAGGCGGGCGTGCCGTTCTTCAACATCTCCGGCTCGGACTTCGTCGAGATGTTCGTGGGCGTCGGCGCGAGCCGCGTGCGCGATCTCTTCGAGCAGGCCAAGAAGCACTCGCCCTGCATCGTGTTCGTGGACGAAATCGACGCGGTCGGCCGCCAGCGCGGCGCGGGTCTGGGCGGCGGCCACGACGAGCGCGAGCAGACGCTCAACCAGCTGCTCGTCGAGATGGACGGCTTCGAGGCCAACGTGAGCGTCGTGGTCATCGCGGCCACGAACCGCCCCGACATTCTGGACTCGGCGCTGCTGCGCCCGGGCCGCTTCGACCGCCAGGTCGTCGTGGACGCGCCGGACGTCGCGGGCCGCGAGCAGATCCTCAAGGTGCACGTGAAGAACAAGCCGCTGGCGTCGGACGTGGATCTCAAGATCCTCGCCCGCCGCACGCCCGGCTTCACGGGCGCGGATCTCATGAACCTGTCCAACGAGGCGGCGCTCATCGCGGCGCGTAACGACCGCAAGGAAATCCGCATGATGGACTGCGAGAACGCGATCGATCGCGTGATCGCGGGCCCCGAGCGCAAGAGCCGGTTGATCGGGGATCAAGAGAAGAAGATCATCGCCTTCCACGAGGTGGGCCACGCGATGATCGCCAAGCTGCTGCCCAACTGCGATCCGCTGCACAAGGTGACGATCGTGAGCCGCGGCATGGCCCTGGGCCTCACGATGACGATTCCCACCGAGGATCGCGTGCTGACGAGCCGCTCGCAGATGCTCGATCGCATCACGATGATGCTCGGCGGCCGCGTGGCCGAGGAGATCGCCTTCGGCGACATCACGACCGGCGCCTCGAACGACCTGGAGCGCGCGTCGGGCCTGGCCCGCCGCATGGTCACGGAGTTCGGCATGAGCGAGAAGGTCGGCCCGCTGACCTACGGCAATCGCCAGGAGCACGTCTTTATGGGACGCGACTTCGGCGAGGCCCGCAACTACTCGGACGAGGTGGCGAGCACCATCGACGACGAGGTCAAGCGCATCGTCGAGACCTGCTACGAGCGCGCCCGCGGCTTGTTGACCGAGCACCGCGAGCAGCTCGACCACATCTCGTACGAGTTGATCGCCCAAGAGACGATCGACGCCGAGGAGTTCGACCGCCTTTTCAACGGCGGCACGCCTCAGCCCGAGGCGCTTCCGGTCACGTAGGGTCGAACAATCAAGGCGGCTGGATTCACCAGCCGCCTTTTATTGTGGCTAACGCCCGCTCAACAGCTTCCAGCGCGCCGCCGGCGTGAGCCCCGTGGGCGCCTCGACCGGCTTGCCGTGCTGCAGCGCCTCGAGCTTGAGCGTCAACGCGTGCAGAAGGTGCGGCAGCTTCAGCTGATGGAACAAACTGCCGCTCGTATGGTAAGCCTGCTTGGCGGCCTCGCGCTCGTGCAGCGCCTCGTGCACCTCGCCGAGGGCCTTCCATGTATGCGCCTGCTCGAACGGATTGTCCTGCCGCTGCACGATGGCGAGCGATTCTTCGAGCAGACCGCGCGCCGCGACCGGATCGCCCTGCGCCAGCGTCACCTCGCCCAGCGCGCGGGCGTAGCGCGCTTGATGCAGCGGATTGCGCGCCGGCCCGGACTTCGCGAGCGCGTTGCCGGACTCGAACGCCGTGCGCGCCGTGGGCCAGTCGCGGCGCGCTTGCGCGACCCGGCCGAGGCCGTAGCGCGCGAGCAAGCTCGTCACCAGCATTTGGCGCACGTTGCCCTGAGCCTCGAGACTTTCGTAGGCCGCCTGCGCCACGTCCAGCTCGCCGCCCTGAATCAGCAACTCACCGCGCAACGCGAGCGCGTGATGCAGCGCCGCGCCGATTTGATGCAGCTGCGGCATCGCGAGCGATCGCTCGAGCTGCACGCGCGCGGCCTCGAACTCGCCATGTTGCGCGAGCAGGTACGGCCGCAAATAGAGCACCCAGGGATAGGGCGGCGCCCCGATGTTCCGGCACTTCTGCTCGGTCGCGGCGATGTAGGCCTGCGCGTCGTCGTGCCGCCCGGTCCAGGCGGCCCAGACGCCGAAGTACATCGCCACGGTGAACGGGTTCTCGTCGTTGAGCAGCGGCGCGATGGCGTTCGCGCGATCGCGCAATCCCGGATCCGGCCGCTCACCCTGCATCGCCACGGCGTTCTGAAGCCCCAGCGACCCGACCGCGGCGCCGCGGACGTTCTGCGGCAGCGCCTCCAGCCCGATGCGGTCGATGATCGCGCTGACGCGCCTGGCGCGTTCGACGGTCTCGTCGTAACACCCCGCCGAGAAAAGCGGCGAGCAGCGAATGAAGATCGACGCCGCCTCCAGGGCGGGCTCCGGCGCGAGGCCGACGAACAACTCGGCCTGTTCCGCCGCCGCCATGGCCTGGGGCACGTACCCGGCGAAACCGTAGCTTACGGCCAACAGGCCATAGACTTGCGAGAGCTGAAAGCCTTCGGGCGTGCCGGGCTGCGCGCCCGCGTACGATTGCGCCAGCTCCTGCAGGTAGGGCAAGCCGACTTCAGGCCGCAAGGCGATGGAGTTGAGGGCGATCTCGAACCAGAGCTTGCGCTGACGCGCCAAGCGGTCCGGCAACTCGAGGTGACGCAGCGCCGCCTCGGCTTGAATCCAGGCATCCGCGGCGATGATGTCCGCCCGCGCGGCGTCCGCCTGCGCGCCTGCGCGCTCGGCGTAGTGGTAGGCCTTGTCATGCACGCCCGCCTGCACGAAATGGTGCGCCAGCGTGTGAAGCACGGGCTGCGGCTCCCAGTAGAGCGATTCG
>DATNPP010000341.1:0-7341 GCA_036703175.1 Oscillatoriaceae cyanobacterium | reverse complement strand
CCGGCCGTGTCCGTGGCGGCCGTCTCGACGGCGCCCACCGTGGCGTCGGTGGCGACGACGGCGGCGTGGCCGACCGCGTGCGCGGCCGTGCTGGTCGCATGTCCGACCGCGTGGGCGGCGGTGCTGGCCGCGTGGCCGACGGTGTGGCCGACCTCGCCGCCCCAGTGGGCGAGCGTGTGCGCCGCCTCGCCGGGCGTGGGCAAGGGATAGTTCACGACGTCATGGGCGCCCTGCACGACCGCATGCGCGGCCGCATGGGTCGCGTGGCTCGCGACCGCCCCGGCGTCTTGCGCGGTCTGGACGACGGCATGCGTGCCCGCCTCGGCGGCACCCGCGATGCCGCTTGCGGCGCTGCTCGCGGCGTCACCGACGGCCTTCGCGGCGTTGTTGGCCGCCTGCGCCGCCGCGTTCTCGGCGTTACCCACGGCCTTCGCCGCGGCGTTGAAAGCACCTGCAATCGTCCAGGGCATAGAGTCCTCCTCGTACGAAAATCGCTGTACTCTTAATATCCCCGAACAGGGAAGCGAGCTTTCGTTAACTGCATCAAGCCCGTGTTAAACCTTCGTTTTTTTCACGAAAGATCGAGCGGCGACGCCGAAGGCTCGCCCTGCTCGTCGCCGAGAAAGTCGGTGCCGCCGGTCTTGCCGGCCTTGCCGGTGAGATGCTTGAGCACCTTGAAGAGGTTCTTGATGATCGCCTGGGCGCCGGCGATGCGGGTGTCGAGATCGGCGATCGCGACCGGATCCTCCGCCGCCTCGCGCCGCAACTTCAGCTCTTTGAGCAATTGCGTCTGATAACTGCGCTCCTCGGAGACGACCATGTACATGTACTTGGGATCGCGCATCGTCTCCATCTTCGCCTTGCCCGTGATGAAGTCGCTGATCATCGCGAGCCGGCGCGGCGAGAGCTCGGCCTCGTCCGGAATGTCCAGCGCCATCACGTCCAGATTCGCCGTCGAGGGCGCCGTGCGTTGCAGCTGATCGGTCCCGACGGCTTTGGGCGGCAGCGCGTTGGTGCTCGGCTCGCGCGGGGCCATGGGCGCCGTTTTCGGCAACGGCGGCTTGGCCATCGGCGGCCTGGCGACGGACGGCTTCGCGGCAGGCGACGGAGGCGCCTTGGGGGCCGGTTCCGGCACGCCCACGGCCCGATCGACGAGGTGCTTCAATTGCCCGAAGAAATCGCGCTTCTTGTCGTCACCGCTCATGGCTCTCATGTACCCGCCAGGCAGGCGTGGCGATCACGACTCCGCCGGAGTCTGATTCTTCGGCAAGCGCAAGCTCCACACCAGGCCGATCACCGCGAACGCGAGCACGACGAGGAAGACGCCGTGCAGCGCCGAGCCCAGCGCGGTGACCAGGGGCGCCTCGATCGCGGCGAGTCCCCGGCGCTGCTCCGGATTGAGCAGCTGGTTCACCAGGTCGATCGCATGCTGGCCTTTGGCGAGCGGCAACGTCACGCCGTGCAAATCGCGCAGCAACAGCAGGTTCAAAAAGGCGCCCGCGACGGCCACGCCGACGGTGCTGCCGAGCGTGCGCATGAACATGAGGTTGGCGGTCGCCACGCCGCGCTGTTGCCAGGGCACCACGCTCTGCACCGTGATGATCAGCGCGTTCGAGAGGAAGCCGAGCCCCATGCCGACCACGAACACGCCGGCGGCGATGTAGCCGACGCCGGCATGCGCCGTCAGCCAGACCTCGAGCGCGGCCAACACGGTCAAAACGCCGCCCAACAGCGCCATGCGCTTGTAGCCCAGCGCGCGCATGACGGGACCGGACGAGAAGCTCGCCAGCGGCCAGCCGATCGACATCACGGCGAGCGCGAAGCCGGCCTGCAGCGCCGAACCGCCGAGCACGCCCTGCACGAAGGTCGGAATCATGGCCGTGTAGCCGAGCATCAGCGCGCCATTGAAGAAGCTGGTGCCCCCGGCGACCCGGATCAGCGGCGTTCTGAAGAGCCACATCGGCAGAATCGGCTCCTTGTAGCGGCTCTCCCAGAGCACCAGCAGCAGAATGCCCACGATCGTCACGGCCAACAAACCGAGGCTCTGCGGCGAAGCCCAGCTCCAGGCCGTGCCGCCTTGCAGCACCGCGACCATGAAGCTCGCGATCGCCACGACGAGCAGCAACGCGCCCGGAAAATCGATCGCGTGCGCGTGGTGCTCGACGTGCTCGTGCAGAAAGAGGAACAGGCCCGCGAGGGCCACCAATCCGAGCGGAATGTTCAGGTAGAAGATCCAGGCCCAGTGCGCGTACTCGACGATGAAGCCGCCGAGCGCGGGCCCGAAGATCGCCGAGACGGCCCAGACGCTGCTGATCCAGCCCTGCACGCGGTGGCGCTCCTCGGCGGTGTACAGGTCGCCCACGACGGTGGTGGCGATCGGCTGCACCGCGCCGCTGCCGATGCCCTGCAGCGTGCGGAAAGCGATCAGTTCGAGCATCGTGTGCGCGTGCCCGCACAAAAACGAGCCGACCAAAAAGATCGACACGCCGACCAGAAAGACCGGCTTGCGTCCGAATTGATCGGCGAGCTTGCCGTAGATCGGAATCGTGGCGACCTGCGTGAGCAGGTACATCGAAAAGACCCAGCTGTAGAGCGAGAAGCCGCCGAGATCCGAGACGATGCGCGGCATGGCCGTCGCGACGATCGTGCCCTCGATCGCCGCCATGAACATGGCGAGAAGCAGCGCTCCCGTCACCCAGGCGCGATGCGTCTCGCGGCGGCGCTGCGGCAGTTCTGTCGACAAACGATCCTCCTTGTGGCTCCACGAGTACTCTCGCACACGTTTAACGCGTAAACGAGCCACGGTCAAGCGCTTTGCGATACGAACGTCTCAAGCTCGGAACGTTGCGCGCGTCTGCGCGAAGCAGCGGGCCCGTCCGCCTGTTTCGCGGTCGGGCGGGGTCGGCTAAGATCATCGCGGGAGGGCACGGCATGCCGGAACCCGCTCACATCGCGCCCTCCAGGCTCGGTATCCTGCTGGGGGGAATCGCCGGAGCCGTCGACGCCATCGGGTACGTGCTGCTGACGCATCTTTTCACCGCGCACATGACCGGCAACACGGTCGCGATGGGCGCCAGCCTCGGCACCGGGCACTGGCACGAAGCGGCGCGGCGGGCGCTGCCGATCGTGTTTTTCTTGGTCGGCGGCCTGCTCGGCGCCTTGATCGCCCGGTTCGCCTGGCGTGCGCATCCGCGTCACGCGCTCGCCTGGATGTTGGCTTGCGAGAGCGGATTTTTGCTGCTGTTGATGATCACCGCCGCGCTTTCGCCGCCTCCGCCCGCGCCGGGGCGATTCGTGTTGCTCACGGCCCTGGCCGCCTCGGCGATGGGGGTGCAGAACGTGAGTTTTCGACACTTCGGCTGTCCGAGTGCCAACACGACCGTCATCACCGGAGCGCTCAGCGACGTCAGCGAGCAAGTCATCGAGCTGAGCATCTGGACCGCGGCCTGGGCGCGCCGGCTCACCCGGCGCGAGGTGGTCGCGCGCAGCCGCGGCGAGCCGAGCCAGCTGCACGCGACCTTTTCCGCGGGCCTCTGGGCCGCCTATCTTCTCGGCGCCGTGCTGGGGGGCGGCATCGAGACCCGCCTGGGCTGGTACGCGCTCATTGTGCCGCTCGTCGGCAGCGTCATCGCGACCATCCTCGCGCTACGAGCGGCGGATACGCGCTGCTGACCCTCGGCTCGGTCAATTGCCTGCCGTCCCGTTTGACGGTAGAATGGTCAACCAAGCGTCGCATGGCAAGATTCGAGGAGCCGCACCGCCGATGACCATCGCAATCGATGTAGGGGAACGTTACGACGTTCTGAGCCTGCTCGGCGAGGGTGGCCTGGGGAAGGTCTACCTGGCGCGCGACACCGTCGCCGAAGAGCAAGTCGCCCTCAAGCTGCTGAACGATCGTGCGCATGACGACGTCGATCTGCTGAACTTCAAGCAGCAATTCCGCACGATGGCGCGCTTGCGCCATCCCAACCTTTGCAGAGTGCACGATTGCGGCGTCACGCTCGACGGCGCGCTCTACTACACCACGGACTACGTGCCGGGCGAGGATCTCACGGCGCGCATTCCGATGAGCGAAGCCGCGCTGCGCGCGCTGTTGCCGCAACTCGGCAGTGTGCTCGGTTATTTGCATCAACAGGGCTTCGTCTACGGCGATCTCAAGCCGCAGAACCTGCGCGTCACGCCGGACGGCACGTTGAAGTTGCTGGACATCGAGCGCATGCTGCGCACGAGCGACGCCGGCGCCATGCCGAAAGGCTCGCTCGCGTACATGGCGCCGGAGATGGTCAAGGGCCGGCACCTCGATTCCCGCACGGATCTCTATGCCCTGGGCGCGACTTGCTACCATCTGATCACCGGCGAGCCTCCCTACAGCGGCAGCTCGCCGCTCGAGGTGCTGCGCGCTCACCTGACGCGCCGTCCGCGGGCGTTGCGGCACGTCGTCGACGGCGTGTCCGTCGGGCTCGAGCATGCCGTGCTGCGCATGATGGCGATCGAGCCCGTGGCGCGCTACCGTTCGGTCGCCGAGGCGCTGGCCGAGCTGGGCGTCGAGACCGACGACGCGGGGGCCGTGACGCTCGAGGGCGTTTTCGTCGGGCGCGAGGGGGCCCTCGGCGAGCTGATGGCCGCGCTCGACGAACTGCGCGAAGGCCGCGGCCAGGCGCTCTGGGTGGTCGGCGGCACCGGAGCGGGCAAGAGCCGCCTGCTCGACGAGCTGCGCGTGCTCGCGCAGCTGGAGGAAGTGCCGTTTTACGCCGCACGCGCGGGCGATGCCCAGGCGCCCTACGCGCCCTTGGTCGACGTGCTGCGCGCGGTGTTGGCGCGCGCGCCGCAGTTGCCGCTCGGCGCCGAGGCGCGCGCCGCGCTGGCGCATCTGCTGCCCGAGCTCGCGGACGGCACGCCCGAGGCCGTGCTCGAGCCGCTCGAGGACCGCGCGCGCATTCAGGCGGCGATCGCCCACGTGCTGTTCGCGGCTTCCGAGCCGGCGGGGCTGGTGCTGGCGCTGGACGATTGGGATTCGGCCGACCCCTCGAGCGCCGAAGCTCTGGCTTACTTGCTGCGCAACGCCCGCGGCACGCGGATTCTGCTCGCCGGCGCGCGCCGCGAGGCGCGCGAAGCCGGCCGCGTGCTGCTGCTCGAGCCGCTCACGCAACGCGAGGCGATGGCCCTGGCGAGCTCGATGCTGGGCGAGGAGGCCCCGGCGGATTTCGTCGCTGGCGTCAACCGCTGGACCGGCGGCAGCCCCGGCCACTTTCGTCGCGCGATCGCCCATCTGGTGCGCGTGGGCGCGCTCACGCGCCACGATGGGCACTGGCGCTTTCCGGCGGAGCTGCCCGCGTTCGATGCGGATTTTCGCGCGACGCTGATCGTTCCGCTCGCGAGCTTGCCCGCGCTGGCGTTGCAGGTCGCCCAGGCCGCGAGCGTCGCGGGCAGCGAGGCGGACCTCAAGATGCTCGTGGATCTGTGCGCGCTGGAAGACGAGGCGCTGTTCGCCGCGCTCGACGAGCTCGCGGCGCGCGAGGTGCTGCGGGTGCGCAACGGTCAGGCGCGCTTCGTGACCGGCGGCCTCGAAGAGGCCCTTTACGACAGCATTCCCGAGCCGCGGCGTCTCGAGCTGCACGCGGCCGTGGCCGAGCACCTGCACGCGCGCGAAGAGCGCCCGGAAGTCGGCACGTTGACGGCGCTCGCGCGCCATTTGCTGCGCAGCCGCCAGATCGAACGGGCGCTGAGCGCGGTGTTGCGCGCCGCCGACGCGAACATGGCGGTGTTCGGCGTCGAGGCCGCCCGCAAGCTGCTGCGCGACGCGCTGGCGTTGACCGCGGCCGAGCCCGAGGCCCACGCGCGGGCGCGCCGCGACGTGTTCGTGCGCCTCGCGCAGGTGGAGCGCTGGCGTGGCGACCTCGACGCCCTCGATGCTTGCCTGGACGAGGGGTTGCCCCTCGCCGAGCGTCTGGAAGAGCGCGGCCCGCTGCTGCGCCTGTTGCTGCTGCGTGGGGTCGGCCAGACGTTGCGCATGGCGCCGGCGTCGCTTCAATCCGGCGCCGAGACGCTCGAGCGCGCCTGCGCGCTGGCCGAGGAGCCCGCGTTCGAAGCACGCTGCCGCTTCTCGCTCGCGCAGAACTACTTCTACCAGGGCCGAATGGCGGACTCGCGCACGGCGTTCGAGCGGGCTTCGCGCGTCGCGGAAGCCGCGGGCCAGCCTTTCTGGCATGCGAAGAGCCTGGCGTTTCTGGGCTATCTGCAAGCGACCGGCTTGCCCGCGGGCCGCGAGCCGGGCTTCGCGCGCCTGGCCGAGGCGGCGGAGATTCAGACGCGCCTGGGCGATCGCTACGGCCGCAGCTTCACCGCGGCGCTGCAGGGCGATGCGCTGTTGCAGGCCTGGCGCTTGCGCGAGGCCGAGGAAGCCTTCAGCACGCAGCTCGTGCTCGACGAGGCGCTGGGCGTCGGCGAGGATCTGGTGACGAGCCTGGCGAACCTCGCGACGGTGCAGGCGCTGGCCGGGCGGCTTCGCGACGCGAGCGAGACGTGCGCGCGCGCGTTGCCGTCCGCGATCCAGCATGCCCATCCCGTGCGCGTGCTGATCCTCGCGGTGCGGGCCTTCGTGCGCGCCGGGCTGGGCGATCTGCCGAACGCGCTTTCCGATCTGCGCGAGCTTTCCGAACCCGGCGGCGGCTACATGGCGCTGCACGCGGCGCCGTTCCAGGTCGCCGCCTGGACGCGATTGGGCCACGCCGGAACGGCGCGCGCGCTGGCCGAGCAAAGCCTCGCGGCGTTGAAGACGCAGCCGAACCCCCTCCTCGAGGGCCAATTGAACGCCCTTTTGGGCGACGCGCGGCTTGCTGCGGGCGACGAGGCCGGCGCCGCGGCGGCCCTCGCGCAGTGCCCCGATCCGGCGGAAGCCTCGCTCGCGAGCTTCTTCGCGCGGCGACTGCGCGCGATGCTGCATTTGCGCGCCGGTGCGCTCGATGCCGCGTGCGAAGCGGCCGAAAGCGCGCGCTTGCTCGCCGAGGAGGCGGGAGCCTGGGGCTTCACCGCGGAGATGATCGCCCTCGCGGCGCAGTGCGCGCTCGCCGCCGGCCGTGCGGATGCGCCGAGCCGTTTTCGCGCCGCACAGGCGCTCGCCGATCGCGAGGGCTTGCCGCTGCTGCGCGCGATCGCCCTGCACGGCCAATCGAGCGCCGAGACGTCGCCCGAGCGCGGCGACGTGATGGCGGCCGAGGCGCAGCAGATTCTGCGCACGCTGGCCCATGGCCTTCCGCCGCGCGATCGCGACGCCTTTCTCGCGATGCCCGAGTGCGCGCGCATGCTCGAAGAGCGGCCGGTGCAGCGCGCGCCGCTCGACAT
>DATNPP010000325.1:0-4583 GCA_036703175.1 Oscillatoriaceae cyanobacterium | reverse complement strand
GCCCTTGTCGGACCACAGGGCGCTCGAGACCTGAGCCGGCGACATCGGGGCGATCAAACTCTGCACCTTCTCCTCGCTGAACTCGCCGGACTCGGCGGCCTGGGTGCGGAACAGCGTCTGGGCCTTCGCGGTGGCGAACTGCCCGCTGATTTGCGTGTAGGTGTCCTCGGGAAAGGCCTCCCAGCGCCGCTCGTTGTAGATCTCCTTGTTGAGCAGGGCCATCGCGGCCTCGCTCTGGTTGCTCACGCCGTAGCTCGAGCCGTTGGAATAGACCAGTTCGTTGCTCCGCTTGAACGAATCGAAGATCGCGGGCACCGGCGAATCGGCCGTCACGTGGAGCTGGCTACGCAGCGCGGTCACGGACGCGTCATGCGCCGCGCTCTGCTCGGCCGCTTTGGCGGCAGCCTTCGCCGCCGCATCCGCAGCGGCCTTGTCCGCCGCCTCACGCGCCGCGCTGTGAAAGAGACTACCGAACACGTTGCCGATGCCCATGGTGACTTCCTCCTGATGCATACTTCACACATGGGTTTTATCGAGCTGTTAAGTCGATTGCTTCTTAGCGAACGGCTAACCGATGGTAAAGGGCAGGCAAACGGATTTCGCCGACCGCGCGAAGCGCGCGCTAAAGCCACCTCCCGCCGCTTCCATCGAGCAGAAGGCGCCGTTGGGCGATCGCCTGCACGAAGCGACGATCGTGGCTGACCAGCACGATCGCTCCCGGAAACCCGCTCAAGGTCGCCTCCATCGCCTCGAAGGTGTCGAGATCCAGGTGGTTGGACGGCTCGTCGAGCAGCAGCACGTTGGCCCCGCCCAACAGCAAGCGCGCGAGCGCCACTTTGGCGCGTTCGCCGGCGCTCATCGTGGCGATCGCCTGAAAAGCCCGCTCCCCGCGCAATCGCAGACATGCCAGAAGCAAGCGCGCACGCGCGGGCTCGTTCCGCACCGCGAGCAGGTTCTCCAGCGCCGAGGCGGACGCGTCCAGTTGCTCGGCTTCCTGGCCGAACCAGCCGGTTCGAACGCCGTGGCCCCAAAGCACCTCGCCCGCGTCCGAAGGGACCTGGCCGAGCAGGACGCGCAGCAGCGTGGTCTTGCCCACGCCGTTGGCACCGAGCAGGGCCAGGCGTTCGCCACGGGCGAGGTCGAAGGACAGGTCCGAAAACAATCGGCGATCGCCGTAGGCCTTCGCGAGGCCACGCACGGACAGCGCCAAATCGCCCGAGCGCGGCACGAAGTCCCAATCGAAGGCGGGGATGTCGCCGTCGAGCACGGGCTTGGAGGCCTCGGGCTCGCGCGCCGAGCGCGCGACGATCACCTTCGCCGTCTTGGCGACTTTCGCGGCCTTGGCCTTGTAGAAATCCTTGCCCGTGCGAATGTTCTGCCCGGACGGCGTCTTCGTCACGTCCCGCGCGAGCGCCGTGCGCTGCTCGGCCGCCCGTGCCGCCGCGGTATGGCGCCTCTGTTGTCCCTCGTACGCAGCCCAGGCCTGTCGCTCGGCGAGTTCCTTGGCCTCCCGAAAGAAGCCGACGTCGCCCTCGTAGGTCGTGAGCCCGGCCTTTCCGCCGGTGGCCGGCGCCCGCAGCTCGAAGACGCGTTCGGCGATCGCCTCCAGAAAGGCCCTATCGTGCGACACGACGACGAGCGCCGACTCCTGGCGGCGCAGCCAATCCTCCAACCAGGCACGGCCATCGGTGTCCAGGTGGTTGGTGGGCTCGTCGAGCAGCAGCAGATCCCCTGGAACGAGCAGCACGCGTGCCAGCATGCCGCGGGTGCGTTGACCGGACGACAATGTGCCCCACGGTGATTCGTGAAGCGCCGCGGGCAGCCCGAGGCCTTCGAGCACCCGCGCGGCGCGCGCCTCGAACGCGTAGCCGTCGCGTGCCTGATACTCGTCGAGCGCATCCGCCCAGCGCGCCGCCGCCGCGGGCTCGTCGAGCCGCTCGGCGAGGTGGCCGAGAACTTCTCGGAGCGCGGCGAGCGTCGGTTCGGCCGCCATCACGTAGTCGAGCAACGTGCACGACGAAGGCGCCTCGGGAACCTGATCGACCGTCGCGAGGCGCAACCCCTCGCGGCGCACGATCGCGCCCGCCGTCGGGGACAGCGCGCCCGTCATGAGGGCAAGCAGGGTGCTCTTGCCGGCCCCATTCGGGCCGACGAGGGCGATGCGATCGCCCGGATTGACGTGGAAAGTGACGTCCGCAACGAGATCTTGCGGCGCCGCCGGATGCCGGAAGGCAAGCCGGCTCGCGGAGAGCAACGACATATGGAATCCTCGCAACACGCGGAGCAGCCGGCCACGAGGGCGGCGCGCTCAAACGCGGTGGGCAGCCATATGTCTACTGCTTCATGTGGGTCGAGACCTCCTGCACGTTGGGATTCCCATTTTAGCATGGACGTCATTTCCCAAAGCTGCCGCGCGGATAATTCTCGGCTGGCAACGGGCATAAAAACTCCAACCGTGCAAAGCTTGTCTGTTGGAGACGCGGATGCTGGACGCGCGAGCAACCACCTCGCACAACTTCAATTTTCTCGCCGAGCGACGGCGCTTTGCCGAAGAAATGGCCGCCTTGCAAGCCAAGGCGATCGCAAGCCACGCAAAGCAGACGAAGCCACGCCATGAGCTCAAGTGTCGAATCCATCGCCGGCCTGCCGGTCCTGCCACACCTGGGCGATATCGAGACGAAACCGGTCCTGAAACGCCTCGTCACCGCCCACCAAGCGCTCGCCGAGCTCAAGGGCGTGGCGGCCGGCATGCCGAATCAGAGCATTCTCATCAACACCTTGGCGCTCCAAGAGGCCAAGGATAGCTCGGCGATCGAGAACATCATCACCACCCACGATGAGCTATACCGCAGCGACAGCGCCAGCCGCCACTTCGTCACGCTGCCCGCCAAGGAGGTGTACAACTACGCCGAGGCGCTGCAGGCCGGATTCGAACGGGTCCGAAGGACCGGCTTGCTGACATGTAACGACGTGATCGCCATTCAGGCCGGCATCGAGGAGAACAGCGCGGGCTTCCGCAAGTTGCCCGGGACTGCCCTCAAGAACGCGCAAACCGGCGCCGTGGTCTACACGCCACCCCAGGAGCACGAAGCGATCGTCGCGCTGATGCGTAATCTCGAGCGCTTCATGAACGAGCGCGACCTGTGCGATTGGGATGCGCTTACCAAGATGGCGGTGATCCACCATCAGTTCGAGAGCGTTCACCCTTTCTACGACGGAAACGGCCGCACGGGGCGCGTGATCAACATTTTGTACCTGGTGCAGCAGGGGCTGCTCGACACGCCGGTGCTCTACTTGTCCCGCTACATCAACCAGCACAAGGCCGACTACTACCGGCTCTTGCAAGAGGTTCGCGATACCGCCGACTGGGAACCCTGGCTACTGTTCGTGCTCGATGGCATCGCGCAGACGGCACGCCAAACAACCCTGCTGGTAAGCGAGATCAAGGATCTCATGCAGACCTATAAACACCGACTTCGCGCGGAGTTGCCCAAGATTTACAGCCAGGACCTGATTAACAACCTGTTCCGGCATCCGTACACCAAGATCGAATTCGTCGAGGCCGAACTCCTGGTGCACCGGAACACCGCCACCAAGTACTTGCAGGAACTCGTGCGCATCGGCCTGCTTTCGAGAATCAAGTTGGGAAAAGAGAACTACTATCTGAATGATCGGCTGTTTGATTGCCTGCTGGCGGTCGGTCAGCGTCCTCTGGCCCCGGGGGGCTGAAGGTATTCACACAGGTTTCCGCGATTTCTTGTGCAGGTCCCCAAAACGTGCACAAGAAATCGCGATTTCTTGTGCACGTAATTTCCATGTGTTCAAAAATCGAACACGTGGGAGGGAACAACCGTGTGATCAGACTAAACCAACTCGAACCAGTAAAAGCCGTACGGGCTCATGGTCAGCTGATACGGCTGGTCGCCGATGGTCGCGAAGCGCTCGCCGCCGAGAATCTCGACCGGCGTGCGGCCCTTGAGCGCGGACAGGTCCAGGCTCACCGGCTGCGCGCGGCCGGACAGGTTCGCGACCACCAGCAGCGTCTCGTTCTGGTAGCGCCGCACGTACGCGAAGATCGCCTGGTTCTCGGGGGACAGGAAGGCGAAGTCGCCGCGCCCGAAGACCTTGTGCTGCTTGCGCTTCGCGAGCACGTTCTTGAGCCAGTGGTAGAAGCTCGAGCGCGTGCGACGCGCCACCTCGACGTTCACGGTCTGGTAGTGGTAGGCCGGGTCCTCGTTCACAGGCAGATACAGGTGACTCGGCAGCGCCGTCGAGAAGCCCGCGTTGCGGTTGTCGTTCCACTGCATCGGCGTGCGGCAACCGTAGCGGTCCGGCAGGTGGTAGTTGTCGCCCATGCCGATCTCGTCGCCGTAGTACAGCACGGGGCTGCCGGGCATCGAGAGGAGCAGGCCGTGCAGCAGCTCGACCTGGCGGCGATCGCCGTCCATCAGCGGCCAAAGGCGGCGGCGAATGCCGACGTTCGAGCGCATGAGCGGATCCGGGCAGTACTTCTGGTACATGTAAGCGCGCTCTTCTTCGGTCACCATCTCGAGCGTCAGCTCGTCGTGGTTGCGGAGGAAGAT
>DATNPP010000301.1:0-11666 GCA_036703175.1 Oscillatoriaceae cyanobacterium | reverse complement strand
CGATCGCGACCAGCCGGCCCTTGTGAAGAATGCCGACGCGATCGCAGATCTGTTGCACGTCGTTCATGATGTGCGAGTTGAAGAAGAGCGTCTTGCCCTGCGCCTTCAGCTGGGCGATGATGCCGCCGATTTGCTTGTGGCCCAACGGATCGAGGCCGCTGGTCGGCTCGTCGAGAAAGACCAGCTCGGGGTCGTTCACGAGCGCCTGCGCGATGCCGATGCGCTGCAGCATGCCCTTGGAGTACTTGCGCAGCTGCGTGTCCGCGGCGTGCGTCATCTCGACCAGCGCGAGCAGCTCGCGAATGCGCGCCTCGCGCGCGCGGCCGTGCAAGCCGAAGAGATCCGCGCAGAAGCCGAGGAACTCGCGGCCGGTCAAATAGGTGTAGAAGTAGGGGTTCTCGGGCAGAAAGCCCACCCGCGCACGCACGGACGCCTCGCTGGGCGCCCCGCCGAACACGCGCACGCTGCCGCTCGTGGGGCGCAACAAGCCCAGAAAGAGCTTCTGCGAGGTGGTCTTGCCGGCGCCGTTGGGGCCCAGCAAGCCGAAGGTCTCGCCGCGCGCCACGCTCAGGCTGAGGGCGTCGAGCGTCTTGACGCGCTTGCGCGGAAAGGTCGAGGTGTAGACCTTGGTGAGATCGTGGGCTTCGAGAACGAAGTCGGACATGGAGTCTCCTGGATGTTGCCAAGACTTGCCTTCCCCAGGCGCCACGGGGCCAAACGAGACGAGCGGTCCTCGAAGCCGAGGACCGCTCGTTCAGGCTCGGCAAACGCCGGGAATCGGCTTATTGACCGCCGTTGGACGCCTTCGACGCCAGCGTCGCGACCTTGCCGGTCTTGCCCGTGCCGTACAGCACGTAGACCTGCGAGCCGGTGTCGTAGTCGTACTCGAACGCGCCGTAATCGGCGGCCGTGAAGGTCGTCGAGGTCGGAACCGAGCCCGTCGTGGCCACCGTCGAGTTCATGCCCACTTCGGGCATCGAGCTGCCGCCGTTGACCGCGGAGGCCGTGACTTCGCAGCCGGTGGGCACGATGTTGTTGGCCTGGATCACCGAGTTGGCCCAGGGCGAGCGCGGCAGGTTGTTACCCGGCAGGTAGTTGTTGGTCAGAATGCCGCCGGTCGAGTCGAGGCTCGTGGGGTACGAACCGTTGTTGTCGGTGCCGTACTGCTCGAGCGCCATCTTGACCGTGTTCATGCCACCCTGGACGGAGGCGTTGCGGGCCTTGTCCTGAGCGCCCAGGAAGCTGGGCAGTGCGATCGAGGCCAGAATACCGATAATCACGACCACGACCAGCAGCTCGATCAGCGTGAAGCCCTTGCGTGCGCGCTTGGCGAGGAGCCGGCTGAGCTGATTGGCCAACTTCAGGCGGGATGCTAGCATTAACGAGATCTCCTTTCCGAATGACGATCTTCTTTAGGTCACTTCCCGTCCAGTTTCGAAGCTAAACGTCGGAAGCGAGATTTTTTGGGATAACGCGTTTAGAAGTTGGCCTTGACCGCCACCACGAACGCCTGGTTGTCCTTGTTGCCGGCCTTGCCGACGCCGAAGACGGCGTACTTGGTCGCATGGAGGTCGCCGAGGAAGTAAATGTACCCGTAGTCGCCGCGGCTGTTCGGCGGCGACACGGCATGGCCCTGTGCGCCGTACTGGCTCTCGCCACCGTCGGAGAACAGGCCGTTCTTCTGGGTGACGATGCCCGACGGGCCGAACACCGAATAGGCCAGCGCGTCCGAGCCACCGCTGCTATCCGAGCCGGTGCCCTGCGTCTCGTCGACGTTGCTGCTCAGGAAGTTGCCCCAGTCGCCGTTCGAGCTTTGCGACTTGTTGGACCAGGGGCCTTCCGGCAACTGATTGCCCGGCAGATAGGCGACCGGAAAGCCCGCCTGTTTGCCCGGAAGCGGCCCGACGGCCTGCGTGTTGTCGTTGCCGAGCATCTGCGAGGGCAAGCTCGAGTGGTCGGTCTTCCAGTTCTCGATCGCGAGCTGGACCGTCCGCGTGTTCGACATCATGCCGGAATCGCGCGCCTTGTCCATCGCGGACTGGTAGCCCTTGGTCGCGATGGTGGCGAGAATGCCGATGATGACCACGACGACCAGCAGCTCGATCAGCGTAAAGCCCGCCCGCGCGCGCGTTGGGTTCCTCAACGATCTGTCTCCTCGTGTGCCTTTGTCTGCAGTGTACCTTTTCCCGTTTCGCTTGTCATCTAAACGCTAGGCGCGCTCTATCTGATAGACATTCACGCGCGCGTTGCCGCGATCCGAGACGTACAACAAATCGTCCGGGCCGCAGGCGATGCCCTCGGGCCCCGAGAACTCGCCGTCCTGTTTGCCTTTTTGGCCGAAGGCGAGCCAGTATTCCCCTTGCGGGCCGAAGACCTGCACGCGGTGATTGAGCGTGTCCGCGACGAAGATCGTGCCGGTGCGATCGACCGCCAGGTCGCGCGGCACGGAGAACTCGCCCTCCTGGGCGCCACGGCGGCCGAAGGCCAGCGAACCCTTGCCCTTGTTGTCGAAGATCTGCACGCGACACAGCCCGTAGTCCAGCACGGCCAGAATGCCCTTGGGCCCCACGGCGACGCCGTACGGGCTCTGCAGCTCGCCGCCGGCGCCCAGCGCGGTGACGAAGCCGTGCGTCGGCGCGTAGGCCATCACGCGGCGATTGTTCGGCTCGGAGACGTAGATCGTGCCGTTGCTCGAAATCGCGAGCCGCCCCGGCACCGCGGCGGCCTCGCTCTGCGAGCGCCGGCGATCCCAGCTCTGCATCGGCCGGCCGTCCGGATCGAAAAGGAAGATGCGGTAGTCCATCTCGTCGAGCACGTATAGCCGGCCAGTGGCAGGCGAGATGGCGACGGAGCGCGGAAAGCGGAAGCTGTCGCGGCCTTGCGTCGGGCGAATCTCGCGCTGCACGTGGCCCTGAGCGTCGAAAATCTGAATGCGCCCGTTCTCGGTGTCCGCCACGTAGAGCTGGCGATTGGCGTCCACGGCGAGCCCGCGCGGCGCCTGCAGCTCGCCCGGGCCGCTGCCGGGGCGTCCGAAGCTGTACAAAAAGCGCGCGCCCGTCACCGGCCGGACTAGCTTCAAGGGCGCCGTGCCGGCGCCGCGCGGCGCGCCGAAGCCGGGGCGCAGCGGCCCCGAGGGCGCGCCGACGCGCTCGGCCAGTGGACCGGTCGCGAGGCGGCCGACGCCGGGCGCCGTCGGCTGCGAGGTTGGCGCTTGCAATCGACCGCAGTTGGGGCACGGTCCGCGGCCCGCGGGAATGCCCGTGCCGCAACTGCGACAGCGCGCGACCGCCGGCAGCGGCCCGCTGCGGGCAGGGCTGCGCACGGGCTCGGCCATCACGCTCTGCAGCGCCTGGGCCATCTCAGCCGCGCGCATGAAGCGCTCGTCGGGCGCTTTTTTGAGCGCCTTCATGATCACGGCCTCCAGTCGCGCGGGGATCGCCGGGTTCATCTGGCGCGGCGGCATGGGATCCTCGGCCATGATCTTCATGATCGTCGCGCCCACGTTGCCGCCGTCGAAAGGCGTGCGCAGCGTGAGCATCTCGTAGAGCATCGCGCCGAGCGAGAAGAGGTCGCTGCGACCGTCGACCAAGCGCGAGTCGCAGAGCTGCTCGGGGCTGATGTAGGCGATCGTGCCCAGCGTCGTGCCCGTTTGCGTGAGCTTGGAGACCTCGCCGGTATGGCGCGCCACGCCGAAGTCCATCAGCTTGATGCGCCCGTCGGCCAGCAAAATCACGTTGTCCGGCTTGATGTCGCGGTGCACGATCTGATGCGTGTGGGCGTAGTCGAGGGCCTGGCAAATCTGCGTGCCGATCTCGACCGTCTGCTCGGGGCTGAAGGCGCGCCGCTCGTCGATGGCGTGCTGAATCGAGTGCCCCTCGAGCAGCTCCATCACCATGAAGTAGCGCTCGCCCTCTTGCAGAAACTCGTAGACGCTCACGATGTTCGGGTGCTGCAGCTTCGAGGCCGCCTGGGCCTCGCGCTTGAAGCGGGCGATCACGTTCTCGCGCTCTTCGGGGTGCACCAGCCCGCTCATCGCGAGCTCCTTGATCGCCACCCGGCGATTCAGGCGCTGATCCTGCGCGAGGTAGACGACGCCCATGCCGCCTCGGCCGAGCTCGCTAAGTAGCTCGTAGTTCCCCAGCAGCAACTCAGACATCGGCGTCCCCGGGCGCCTCGAACGCCAGCGCCGTGGTGCCCAGCGTGATCAAATCGCCGTGACGCAAGCGCGTCGGCGCGAGCACCGGCCGCTGCGGGCCGCCGTTCGCGCCGTGATAGGAGCCGTTCACGCTCTCGAGGTCGCGCAGCCAGTAACCACGCGCGTCGCCGCGAATCTCGGCGTGCCGGCGGGACATGTAGGGATCCCCGCAGGCGATCTCGCCGCGGCGGCCGATCGTCGTCACGGGCGTGAGCGGATAGCGCCGTCCGCTGCGCACCTCCACGAGCCAGGCCGGCGGGGTCGAAGAACCCGCGGGCGGCACATGGGGGGACGCTTCTGCTGACATGCGCGACTCCAGCGCGTTAATCGTTGTAGATCAACACCACGGTGATGTTGTCCGAGCCACCGCGTTCCAGGGCCAGGTTCACCAGATCGTGGCAGGTCTTTTGCGGCTCGTCCGAGGAGAGCACGTACTGCAGCATCTCGTCGTCCGACACCAGCCCGGAGAGGCCGTCGGAGCAGATGAGCAGGCGATCGCCCGGCTTGAGCTCGCGCTGCTGGGTGTCCGCCTCGACGTCCACCTGCATGCCGAGGCAGCGGGTGATGACGTTGCGGTACGGATGCCGCGCGGCCTCTTGCGGGGTGATCGCGCGCGCGCGCACCAGCTGGGCCACGATCGAGTGGTCCTCAGTGATCTGGTCGATGCGCCGATTGCGGATCAAATAGGCGCGCGAGTCGCCCACGTGGCCGACGTACATCTGATTGGCCTTGAGCACGATCACCGTGGCGGTCGTGCCCATGCCGCGCATGGAGGCGTTCTCCATGCTGGCGTTGATGATCTCACGGTTGGCATCTTGAATCGAGGTCTGCAGCAAATCGAGCAGTTGCCCGTTGCTCGCGGCGACGGCCCCGTTGTCCAGACGCTCCTTGATCGTCTGAACGGCCGTCTGGCTGGCCTTCTCACCGGCCGCGTGACCGCCCATGCCGTCCGCGACGATGAAAAAGCCGCGCTCAGCGTCGGCCGAATAGCTGTCCTGGTTGATTTCCCTGACTTTTCCAATATCCGTCAGGCTACCGACTCGCAAGCGTTCCACCTTTCTCCTAGCTGGCCTTGCCGGCCGTTACGCGTACGAGGCCCGCATCTGCAGGGCCTCCACGAGCTGGTCCGGCGCGGCCCAGCCTCCCTCCAACAACACCTGGGCCAATGAATCGCCCGTTTCTGCTTGCCTTCCGAGCGCCGCATGCAGCGTCTCGTCCGTCAGCACGCCTTTTTCGTGAAGTATCGCAGCCAGCATCGGAATGCCTTCCGGCACCAGCGCCGCCACTTCCTGCTCGTAGCCGAGCGGGCCGTCCGAGGTGGGCTCGGACGGCTCGGTATAGCTCAGAGACAGATCGCCATAGCCGGCTTGGAAGTCAGGCTGCGCGTAGCTGAACTCGCCCATGTTATCCTTCCGAGGAGGGGCTGACCGCCTCGTCGTCTTCGTCGGACACCACCACGGGAGCCACCCCGGCGACGCGCTCGTCCTCGCCCAGCTTCTGCAACCGCGTTCCCTGGGCGCTGCGGCCGGTCCGCCGGATCTCATGGACTCCCTGTCTGATAACTACCCCGTTTGTGGTCACAATAACCACTTCCTCGGTCTCCTGCACCACCAGGATGGCCGCCACCTTGCCCTGCCGATTGACGTTCAGCTTGACGTTGATGAGGCCCAAGCCGCCGCGATTCTGCATACGGTACTCGTCGACCGGGGTGCGCTTGCCGAAGCCGTCGGTGGTCACGACCAGCACGTCGGCATTCGGCTGGCAGATGTCCATGCCGATGACCTGGTCGCCGCTGCGCAGACCGATCGCCTTGACGCCGCGGGCCGTGCGGCCCAACGGACGCAGCTCCTTCTCGGGGAAGTGAATCGCCATGCCTTCCAGCGTGCCGATGATGATGCTCAAGCTTTCGTCGGTCATGCGCACCCACCCGAGCGAATCGCCCTCGTCCAGTGCCACGGCGATCAAACCGTTGCGCCGGATGTTGCTGAATGCGGACAGCTCCGTCTTCTTGATGATGCCCTGTTTGGTGAGCATGACCAGGAACTTGCCGTCCTCGTACGCCTGCACCGGAATGACCGTGGTGATCTGTTCCTCGCCCGCGAGCGGCAGCAGATTCACGATGTTGGTGCCCTTCGCCTGGCGAGACGCCTCCGGCAGCTCGTGGACCTTCAATCGGTAGACGACACCCCGATCGCTGAAGAACAGCACGTCCTGGTGCGTCGAGCCGACGAAGAAGTGACGGATGAAGTCGTTCTCGCGAGTGGCCATGCCACCCACGCCGCGACCGCCGCGCTTCTGCTTGGCGAAGGTATCCAACGATAGCCGCTTCACGTAACCCTGGTCGGTGATGAAGATCGCCATGGGCTCGTCGGGAATCAGGTCCTCGGTGGAAAGGTCGCCCACGGCGTGCTCGATGCGCGTGCGGCGCTCGTCGCCGTACTTGTCGCGCACGGTCTGGAGCTCTTTCTTGATCACGTCCATCAGCAGCACGCGGTCGTCGAGGATCGCGCGCAGATCGGCGATGCGCTTGGCGAGCTCGTCGCGCTCGTTCTCGAGCTTCTGGCGCTCCAACCCCGTGAGGCGGCGCAGCTGCATGTCGAGAATCGCGTTGGTCTGCACCTCGGAGAGCGCGAAGCGCTCCATGAGCTTCTGGCGGGCCTCTTCGGTGCTGGAGGCGGCACGGATGATCTTCACGACCTCGTCCACGTTCGCCTGCGCGGTGAGCAGACCGAGCACGATGTGCTCGCGCGCCTCGGCCTTGCGCAGCTCGAAGCGCGTGCGGCGGGTGACGACTTCTTCGCGGTGGTTGATGTAGGCCTGCAGAATGTCGTGCAGCCCCATCACGCGCGGCCGATTGTGGTCGAGCGCGAGGAAGATCATCGAGAAGTTCTGCTGCATCTGCGTGTGCTTGTAGAGGTTGTTGAGCACCACCTGAGGGCTCGCGTCGCGCTTGAGCTCGATGATGCCGCGCATGCCCGTGCGATCGGACTCGTTGCGCAGATCGGCGATGCCCTCGAGCTTCTTGTCCTTGACCAGGTCGGCGATCTTCTCGAAGAGCGGATCGAGGCCGACCATGTAAGGCAGCTCGGTAATCACGATCGCCGCGCGGCCGTTGCGGCCCGTCTCCATGTCGGTCTGCGCGCGCACGGTCACGCTGCCGCGGCCGTTCGCGTAGGCCTCCGTGATGCCGCTCGTGCCCATGATCGTGCCGCCGGACGGAAAGTCGGGGCCCTTGATGTACTGGTTCAGATCGCTTGCCGTGAGGTTCGGATCGTCGATCAAGGCGATCGTGCCGTCGATGACCTCGCGCAGATTGTGCGGCGGAATGTTCGTGGCCATGCCGACGGCGATGCCCGTCGAGCCGTTCACGAGAAGATTCGGAAAACGCGCGGGCATGACGGTCGGCTCTTCGGTGGTGCCGTCGAAGTTCGGCGTGAAGTTGACCGTGTCCGCGTCGATGTCCGCGAGCAACTCGCCCGCGAGGCGGCTCATGCGCGCCTCGGTGTAGCGGTAGGCCGCGGCCGGATCGCCGTCGACGGAGCCGAAGTTGCCGTGGCCGTCGACCATCGGGTAGCGGCTCGCGAAGTCCTGCGCCAGACGCACCATCGCGTCGTAGACGCTCGCGTCGCCGTGCGGGTGGTACTTGCCGAGCACGTCGCCGACCACCGTCGCGCTCTTGCGGTGCTTGCGGTCCGCCGTGAGGTTGTTCTCGTGCATCGAGTACAGAATGCGGCGGTGCACCGGCTTGAGGCCATCGCGCACGTCCGGCAGCGCGCGGCCCACGATGACGCTCATGGCGTAGTCGAGGTAGGACTGCTTGAGCTCGTCGCGCAGATTGATCGGCAGGATCTTCTCGGGGCTCAGCGGGGGAAAGTTGCTCAAATTGACCTCCTTCGCTACCGCAGCCGCCGGCGAGGCCGAACGCGCGCCGAATGGGCATTTGCGGTAGGAACTCTAGAACGATCTATTTTACCATTTTCGGCTTCGCGGCGCCATTAGAGCGCTGCGCGGCTCTCAGGACTTGAGGTGCTTCGCGGCCGTCGCCAGCACGGAATGATCGATCTTGAAGACGCCGAGACGGCCGCGTCCAGCGAAGTAGACGCCCTTGAGCAATCCGGGATGCTGTTTCACGAGGTCGTTGATGATCACCACCGACGCGTCGAAGTAGCCGTGGCGTTGATGAAGCCAGGGCGGCGCTTCGAGGATGAAGGGCAAGCCGATCAAATAATCCGCATGCACCGCGCTCAGATAGGCGATGACCTCCGGATCGGTGCCGGTATAGTTGAGACCGTGGCAGTGGCGCCCCGTGTGCAGATAGACCGCCGGCGCCAACATGCTCACCAGCACGGCATCGGCCGGCAGCTTGTCGCGCACGTAGTCGAAGGTGGCGGAGTAGGCGACCTGGCGCGCCGCGTTCTCGGCGGCCAGGCCGGGGTTCATCACGTACTGCTCGAACCGGTAGCCGGCGAGCAGCACGACGGGCAGCGTCGCGAGCGCGGTGAGGCGCCGAAGCGGCCACTTCTCGAGCGATTCGTAGCGCGCGCGGAACTCGGTGAGCCCGCGCATGAAAAGAAGAATCGCGAACGGGGCGATCGGCAGCAGCAGGCGCTCGGTGGCGTAGCTGGCCGTCGTCACGTAGCGCACCATCCAGACGAGGATCAGCGCGACGGAAATCAAGAAGTAGTAGCCCGCGAAGCCGGACTGGCCGGGCAGTGGGCGCCGAATCGCGGCGATCGCCCCCAGGAACATGAGCGCGCTGACGAGCGCGCCCATGAGCAGCAACTGCACCGTGTGTTGCGGCGGCCACGACGGAAAGACGAAGACGGGCAGCGACTTGCTCAGCATCGTGGCGGCGATCGCGCTCAGGTTCTTGAACAGAAAGGCCGGCGGCTTCTCCGTGAGGAACTTGAGCGTGGTGTGGTACTCCTCGCCGCCGGTGTGCAGGCGGTAGATCGCCCACGGCACGAGGCCGACCGCGAAGGCCCCCCCATAGGCCAGCAAGCTCTTCCAGCGGCGCTGTTGCAGCAGCACGCAGGCCGCCGCGACCACGAACGTGGCGGCCTCGTAGCGGATCAAGCACAGCACGACGGAAAGCAGGCCGCAGCCGGCAAAGAGGAGCCCCGTCCGGGATTCGCGCCGCAGGCTCGCCTCGAAGGCGATCGCCGCGATGACGCCCAGCGCGGCGGCGCTCGCATCCGAGAGGATCAACGACGCGCAATCGACCAATACCGGGCTGCAGCCGATCAGAATCGCGGCGGCGAGGGCTCCCCAGGCGGGCCAGAAGGCGATGCGGCGCAGATACACGAACGTCGCGAAGGCCAGCAGGCCCGAACTTAGAGGCGGCACCCATTGCATCTGCATGATCGCCGCAGTGGTGCCGTGGGCGCCGAGGCTCGCGAGCGCCAGCAGGGCCGGGAACATGATCGGGTACCGAAAGGCCGGCATCGCGTCGTTCGTGAGCGTCATGCTGAAGCCATGGCCGTGTCGCAGCGACTGCGCGAAGTCCACGTACAGGCCGTCGTCGTTCACCCAGCCCGTGATGCCCGGCGTCATGACGTGGTGAATGCCCCAGGCCACGGCGGAAGCGATCATGGCGATCGCGAGCCAGGGCCAGAGCCGGCGCCAGGGGGACGAAGGAGCGGGAGCCGCGGTATCATCGATCATGGCTCCCGTATACCCGAAGCGCGCGGCCTCCAATGCAGCCGAGCGGGGTTGCCGGTCTGCCGCTTGGCCCGTGTGAAGCGGCTCGGCGGCGTGGAATAAAACAAACGGATCGGAGGGCCAAGAGGAGCTCATGCATCAACGCACCGCCATCATCATCGGAGCCGGGCCCGCCGGACTCACCGCCGCTTACGAGTTGCTCGACAAGAGCGACGTCCGACCGATCGTGCTCGAAATGAGCGCGCACCTCGGCGGCATCTCGAAGACGATCAACTACAAGGGCAATCGCATCGACATCGGCGGGCATCGCTTCTTCTCGAAGTCCGACCGCGTGATGGATTGGTGGCTCAAAATGCTGCCGCTCGAGGCGAGTGCGGCGTCCGAGCAGCTGATCAGCTATCACAATCGCACGCGGGCGATCTCGGGCGGCGCCACGGGGCCGGATCCCGTGCACGCCGATCGCGTGATGCTGGTGCGCGAGCGCAAGAGCCGCATCTACTTCCTGCGCAAGTTCTTCGCCTATCCCGTGAAGCTGGACCTCAACACGCTCTCGCAGCTGGGGGCCGTGCGCACGGTGCGCATCGGGCTGAGCTACCTCAAGAGCAT
This sequence comes from Oscillatoriaceae cyanobacterium, assembly GCA_036703175.1. GTDB lineage: Bacteria > Cyanobacteriota > Sericytochromatia > S15B-MN24 > JAQBPE01 > DATNPP01. Next base: position 1,204 of record DATNPP010000301.1, on the reverse strand, counting down.
GGCGGCGCCGATCACCCCCGAGGCGAACCTGGAGGACTTCTTCATCAACCGCTTCGGCCGCGAGCTCTACAAGACCTTCTTCAAGTCGTACACCGAGAAGGTCTGGGGCGCGCCGTGCGATCAGATCAGCGCGGACTGGGGGCCGCAGCGCGTCAAGGGGCTCTCCGTGGGCGCGGCGATCGCACACTTCTTCAAGCAACTGCTGCCCGGGCAACGCCATGATCTGGCCCAGAAGGAGATCGAGACCTCGCTCATCGAGCAGTTCCTGTACCCGAAGTTCGGCCCCGGTCAGATGTGGGAGGAAGTGGCGCGCCAGGTCGTCGAACGCGGCGGCGAGGTGCGCATGCGCCGACAGGTGGTGGCGATCAAGCGCGAGGGGCAGCGCGTCGTCGCGGTCGAGGTGCTCGATCGGGACACGGGCGCGATCGAGACCCTCGCGGGGGACTTCTTCTTCTCGACCATGCCGGTGCGCGAGCTCGTGCGGGCGATGGACGGCGAGATTCCCGAGAACGTCCGCGAGGTGGCCGAGGGCTTGCGCTATCGCGACTTCATGAGCGTGGGGCTGTTGGTGAACAAGCTCAAGATCAACGAGGCGCATCCGGACGGGCCGCGTCTGATCAAGGACACCTGGATCTACATTCAAGAGGCCGACGTGCAGGTGGGCCGGCTGCAGATCTTCAACAACTGGAGCCCCTACATGGTGGCGGATGCCGAGAAGGTCTGGCTCGGGCTCGAGTACTTCTGCAACGAGGACGAGCCGCTCTGGAACATGAGCGACGCCGAGATCAAGGCCCTGGCGGTTGCCGAGCTCGACAAGATCGGGCTGATCGATCGCGCCGAGGTGCTCGATTCGGTGGTGATTCGCCAGCACAAGGCCTATCCGGCCTACTTCGGCACTTACGCCCGGTTCGAGGAGGTGCGCCGGTTCGTCGATCCGATCTCGAACCTGTTTCTGGTCGGGCGCAATGGCATGCACCGCTACAACAATCAGGACCACTCGATGCTCACGGCGATGCTCGCGGTCGAGGCGATTGTCGCGGGGTCTGCCGAGAAGGGCGCGCTGTGGGACGTCAACACCGAGGAAGACTATCACGAGGTGAGCCGGGCGCCGGCGTCTGAGGCGGTCGAGGTGACGGGGTAGACGGGGCCGCCAGGTCAGGGTGCGCTCGGGACGACATGTCCCAAACTCGCCCTTCGGGCTCAA
>DATNPP010000297.1:0-16936 GCA_036703175.1 Oscillatoriaceae cyanobacterium | reverse complement strand
CGCCGCCAGCGTTCGTCCTGAGCCAGGATCAAACTCTCCGAAAACATGTTCGGTGAGTCAATTGTGACTCTTTTGCTTGCTCTCATTGTTGTTGACAAGAGCTTGGTGCGTTCGCTTGGCTATTCAGTTGTCAAGGTCCTTAGAGCTGTGCCCTTGAAAGGCTCAACCCCGTGCAGAGTAGGACGTTCGTCCCGCTCGCGCCGCGTCGACCCGATTCGGGGACGCTTTCAGAAGAAGAGCCCTTCGCTTAATAAGGGCTTAATCCCCCAGGCGCAGAACACAATCATCTCACAAACCGGAGCGCTGTGTCAACCCCTTGCTGGGGAAAATTTTGTGCTTCCTTCCGCAGTCCCTTTCGGCACTCCGTCCGTCAGCACAATACTCATTATACCTAATCTTAAATCGCCCGCAAGGGGATCAGGCGTGAAGCTGTGTAAATTCAGATCCGAACCGCGCCAGCTGAGGTATGCTAACGAGGGAATGCAGACAAGGGAGCCGATCCGACGTGCCTGAACTCTATACGCTGGAGACGCTGAGCGAGCGGCTCGGCGGCGTGCCCCTCTCCACGCTGAAACACCGCATCACGCAGCTGGGCATTCCGGCGGCCGCCCGTGGCTCACGCAACAAGCTGCTCTTCGACGAGCGCGCGGCCAAGATGATCGAGGCCTCCGATCAGCTGCTGAAGCAAGGCAACGGCATCAGCTCGACACGCCGCCTCCTCGGGCTCGAAGAAGCCGAGACGGCGCGCATCGAGATCGCCACGACCGAGCCGGTCCCGACGCCCACGCTGGCGCCGGCGGCGGATTCGGACGCGCTGGATCGTCTTGCCCGCGCGCTCGAGCAGGCGCTCGCGCAACTCGAAAGCAAAGACGCTCAGATCGCCCAGCTGAACGAAGAGCTGCGGCGCGCCACCGAGGCTTCCGCCACGTTCCAGCAGAAGACCTTTTACCTGCAGAGCGAGCTGCAGCGGCTTCAAGGCGAGCTCAAAGAGGCTTTCAAGCTTTCGAAAGAGCGGCCCTGGGAGCGCCTCTTCAAGCGAGGCGCGCTTCCCAGGGAAGACGCCTAAGGCTGCTTGCCGGAACGGCGCAGCATCTCGAACACCACGAACGAGGCCACGTCTTCGGCGAACGTGCCGGGGCCGAAGCCCGCGTCGAAGCCCAGCTCGGTGGCGAGTTGGTGAGAGATCCGCGGGCCGCCCGCGACGACGACCAGGCGATCGCGCATCCCTTCGGCTTCCAGCATCTCGCTCAGCTGCGTCATGTTGGTGATGTGGGCGTTCTTCTGCGTCACGATCTGCGACACGAGAATCGCGTCGGCCTTCTCGGCACGGGCCCGCGCCACCAGGGTCTCGATCGGCACCTGGGCGCCCATGTTGATCGCGTTGACCATCTGGTAGCGCTCCAGGCCGTAGTGGCCGCCGTAGCCCTTCATGTTCATGATCGCGTCGATGCCCACCGTGTGCGCATCCGTGCCGATGCAGGCGCCGAGCAGCGTGATCGGCCGGCCCAGCTCCTCTTGAATCAGGCGGTCGACGCCTTCCATGTCCAGCACCGGAAAGCTCGCCAGCGGCAGGTCGATCGAGGCGTAGTCGACCGAAAACGGACAGCGCGCGTAGGCAACGAAGAACGTCAACCCCGGGCCCATCGACTCGATCGCCGTGATCAGCGGCTCCTCGAGGCCCATCTTCGCAATCAGGAGCTTGGCGGCCTCCTCGGCCTGCTTGCCCGCCGGCACGGGCAAGCAGAAGCTGATCTGCATCGCACCGTCGTTGAGCGTGTCCCCGTATGCCTTGACGGCTTCGAGGTTCACCTGCTGTATCTCCTGCGACTTAGGTGTGTTGCTCAAGCGCATGACGCCCTCCTTGGCGATTTTCCAACGCGACCCAGAACGGGTTATGGTACTCGGCGGCCTTCTCGAACACGCCCGAAAGCCCCTTGCCGCCGTCCGGGAAGCGCTTCACGTCCGCAAAGCAGCCCTCCCCGAGTGCTGCGACCAGGCCGACGTCGGCGATGTGCTCCAGTTGCGCGATCGCCTCGCCCAACACCTGCTGAGCGCGGCGCGTGATGTGGCTGTCCGGCCGCAGGTCGAACTGATGCACCAGATCCTTGGCGTAGTGATTCACGTAGCGGATGTTCTCGAGCGCCAGGTAGCGATCCGAGACGAACGGGGTGTGAATCGCCTCGGTCAGAATGCCGAGCAGGCAGATCGTCTGATCGGTCATCGTCGTCGCCAGGTTGTACATGGTCTGGTGCGCGTAGGACTTGAAGATGTCGCCCGTGATGTGCTTGGTGGGCGGCATGTACTTCAGCGGGTGCTCCGGAAAGATCTGGCGCACCAGCTGCGCCATGGCGAGCTCGTCGAGGAAGCCGTTCTCGCGGTGCGGATCGATCTCGAAGGCGTGCCCCAGGCCCATCTGCGCCGGCGGAATGCCCGCCTCGGCCGCGAAGCGCTCGTTGATGAACTGGCTCGAGAGCACCGTGTGGCCCGCCTCGATCGCGTCGGCGGTGGTGAGGTAGTTGTCCTCGCCCGTGTTGATGATGATGCCCGAGTAGCCGTTGACCAGACGCGAGAAGTACTGGTCCGTCAGCGTCCGGTACAGATTGATGTCGCGAAACAGAATGCCGTAAAGGGCATCGTTGAGCAGCATGTCGAGGCCCTCTTGAGCCGCGAGCACCGAGATCTCGGGCATGCACAATCCCGAGGCGTAGTTCGTGCCCATCACGTAGCGGCCGAGTTCCTCGCTCACCTCGTCGAGCGCCTGGCGCAGCAAGCGGAAGTTCGCCGCGGTGGCGTAGGTGCCGCCCGAACCTTCGGTGGTCGTGCCGTACGGCACGTAATCGAGCAGGCTCTGGGCGGTCGCGCGAATCACCGCGATCACGTCCGCGCCTTGCTTGGCGGCCGCGACCGCCTGCGGCACGTCCTCGAAGATGTTGCCAGTCGCCACGATCAAATAGCGCCAAGGCGTCGGGCCCATGCCGAGGCGCTCGCGCAGGCGCATACGCTCGTGGCGGCGATTCCACAGATCTCCCAGCACCCGGTGCGTGTGGTCGTCGCTCCAGCGATCGCGCTCATCGGCGGGCAAATCGATCACCGCCCAGTCGACCTCGCCGCTCGCCAGCCATTCGGCCGCCTGTTGCGCCTCCAGATCGCGCTTCACGCAAGCGCCGGCCAGCCAATGGCAAATGCCGCGATCGAGCTTGCCCGAGCGCTCCACGGCCTCCACCGCGCGATTCGCCCAGGGCACCCCGTCCGCGTCCACGCCGTCGACGCCGTACAGCCGCAAAGCCGCGCGCTCGATCGAGACGGTGGAATGTGCGCGAATGTATCGCAGCATCGGGTCGACAACCAAGGTCGCCAGACGGCGCGCTTCGGTCACGAGGCCCTGATCGATAGGAATTTGCATTGCTTACCTCGGGGGAAATCGGTACGATTGTATCGGGAAATCCGAAACAGGGCGCAGCCGGCATTGAATCGGCCCGTCCAGGGTAAATCCTCCTTAAGAGGGGACGTTTCGACCGGTTCTATGGTATCACCCGCAGGCCCGTCCCGGGCAGGCCGCGGTTACAGAAACTACGGGAGATCCCGATGTCCCTTCGCTTCGCGCTTCTGAGCTTGCTTTCGCGCGCGTCCATGACCGGCTACGATCTGACGAAGCAATTCGACTCGACGATCGGCAACTTCTGGCATGCCAAGCATAGCCAGATTTATCCCGAGCTCGCCAGCCTGACCAAAGAGGGGCTGCTCACCTACGAGCTCGTCACGCAGACCTCGAAGCCGAACAAGAAGGTCTACACCATCACCGACGCGGGCCGCGAGGCGCTGGCGAACTGGATGTCCGAGCCGGCCGATATCCGTTCGGTGAAAGATTCGCTCATCTTGCGCATCTGGCTCGCAGGCCAGGTCGACCCGTCGAGCCTGTTGCCGCAGTTGCGCAGCGCGCTCGAAGGTTGGGAGCAGCGCCTTCGAAGCTATCGCGAAGTCGAAGCGGCGACGCCACAGGCGTTGGAGCCCTCCCCTGAAAACACCATGCTGGGCTGCGCGATGGCCCTGCACATCGGCATCATGCAGGCCGAAACCTACCGCAATTGGCTGCGTTGGAGCATCGATAAACTCGAGGCGGTCAATGCGGCCCGGCAGTCTGCGCCACGTCGATGATCGGCAAATCCGGAAAGACGCGCGCGAAGGCCTCGAGCAAGACGTCCGGCGCCACGCGAGCGCCGTCCGGGCTGGTGGGATTGACCGTCACCGCCACCGCGCGCAGCGGGCGCAGCGCGTAAAAGCGATAGCCGCGCCGCACGAGCCGTTCGAGCAACGGTCGGGCGACCAGCAGATGCGTTCCAGCGGGCAGCACGACGCCGAGCGGCTTCTCCTGCGTGAGCAGCGCCTCGGCCAGGCCGTCTCCGAAAGCGCCCGGAACGTAAATCGCCTCGGCATCGGGCGGCAGCCACGACGCGAACGCGTCGAGCCCGCTGAGGAAGCTCTCGTGCACCCAGGCATGCCAGCCCGAAGGGCCCAACGCGCCGGGCGAATCCAGATCGTCGAGTTGCGCGCGCCAGGCGCCGGGCGGGGCGGGCAACTGCAGGCGCGCGAGTACCGCGGCGGTTTCCGCGGCAGCGGCCGCCGGATCCGGTGCGACGGCCAGACCGCTCGACAAGACGAACGCCTCGACCCCCGCCGAGACGAAGGCCCGACGATCGGCCGCGCCGTCCAGCAGCACGCGCGTGCACCCCAACGCCACGAGTTGGCGCACGAGCGCCGCGGCCTCGTTGACCTTGACCGGGCCGGCGACCTCGACGTAGCCGGGCCCGAGCACCTCGTAGATGCCGACCGGCCCCAGCGCCGTGCGATAGGAGGTCGTGGCGATGCGGCGCAGCGTGGCCTGCGAGTAAAGCGCGGATTCGTGCGACGTGGCCACGAGCGTGCCGACCGGCGGGTGAATGCGCGGCTTGGGGCGGTTCGTGATCTGATCGATCGCCTCGCCGTCACGGCCGATCGACGAGAGGCCGAGCTTGTCGCCGGCGGCCGCGAAGCGCGCGATCAGATAGTTGAGCGCGGTGGTTTTGCCGGCGTTCTTCGCCATGCCGGCGATCGCCAGGCTGCGGTACGGCGCGCAAGCCGCCTCGAGAGAGATTGCGGTCATGCTCCGATCTTAGCGGGTGCGCGCGCCGCTGTCACGCTCAGGTGCGGGCGCCGAGCTCCTCGCGAACGGCCTTCTCGCTGGCCGCCACGACCGCGGCGATCGCCTCGGCCATCGGCAAGTTCACCTTCGCGCCCGACGCGTACTTGTGGCCACCGCCGTCGAACTGCTTGGCGATCGCGTTCACCGCCAGGCGCCCTTTCGAGCGCAGCGAAATCTTGACCGGGCCTCCCTCGCTCTCCTTGAAGAGCAAGTAGACCTCGCCGCCCGCGATTTTCGGCAGATTCAGCGTCAACATCTCCATCGCCTGCTCGGTGCCGCCCGTCTCCGTCATCATCGCCTGCGTGAGGTAGGTGTAGACGATGCGCCCGTCCAGCGCCGTCTCGAGCTTGGCGAGCGCCTCGCCGTAGAGCCGGAAATCGCCCATGCTCATCTGCTCGTTCAACATGCGATTGAGATGGTCGGGACGCGCGCCCGCGGCCACGAGGCGGCCCAGCGTCTCGTAGAGCTCGGGCGTGCACTTGTCCGTGATGAAGCCGCAACGCGTGTCGAAGAGCATGCCCGTGAACAAGCACGAGGCGCTGGCCTCGTCCAGCGCGACGCCCAGCGGGTCGGCCAGCTGCGCCATGATGTACGACGAGGCCGCCGCCTTCGTGTCGACGTAGATCCACTGCGCGAAGTCGCCGTTCTCGAGGTGATGGTCGAGGTTCATCCAGGTTTTCCACGCACGCACCGGCGCGGGCTCGCGGCGCTGCTCGCCGCCGTCGACGAAGATCAGCTTCCAACCGTCCGGCTCGGGCAAGTCGTGGCCGATCGGGAAGTAGGCGCTGAGGAACTCGCAGTTGTGCGGAATCACCTCGTCGGTGTAGACCTTCACCGTCTTGCCCAGTCGACTCAGCATCACGGCCAGGCCGCAAGCCGCGCCGAAAGCGTCCGGATCGGGGGCGACGTGCGGCACGATCACATAGCGATCGTTCGCCCGCAACAACTCGGCCACGTGGGCCAGATCGCGAACATTGCTGACGGTGTCCATGGGCATCTCCTCTATGATTTCCGTTTCGTCTCCATTCTACCCGACAGCAGGGCTTGCCGCCGCGCTCGTCCGGAGTGATCATGGACGCGCCCACCAGAAAGGAGGCCGCGGTGATCCCTTTGCGTGACGAAAACCCCAGCTACAGCACGCCCTGGGTCAATTACGCGTTGATCGCGATCAACGTGTTGGTTTTCCTGTACGAAATCAGCCTCGGCCAGCATGCCCTGCTCCACTTTCTGGCGTCCTACGCCGTCGTGCCGCGGCATCTGCTCGGCGCGGTGGGGCAGGTCGAACACGGGCATGCGGTAGCGCCGAGCGCCTTCGTCCCGGTCGTCACGAGCATGTTCATGCACGCCGGCTGGCTGCACATCGCGGGCAACATGCTGTTTCTGTGGATCTTCGGCGACAACGTCGAGGATCGCATGGGCCACGTGCCCTACGCCTGCTTTTACCTGCTCGCCGGCATCGTCGCGGCCGTCGCGCAAGCCTTGAGCGCCCCGATGAGCACGCTGCCTTCCCTCGGCGCGAGCGGGGCGATCGGCGGGGTGCTCGGCGCCTACATCGTGCTCTATCCCGCCGCGCGCGTCTTCACGTTGATCTTTCTGGGCATCTTCATCACCACCGCCCGCATTCCGGCCTGGGTCTTTCTGGGCATCTGGTTCGTGCTGCAATCGGTCCAGGGCCTGCTCACGGTGGGCGCCAGAACCGCCAACCAAGGTGGCGTGGCATTCTGGGCCCACATCGGCGGATTTCTGTTCGGCCTCGCGGTGGGCTTCGTGCTCAAGGCCTTGCCGCCGCCGAAGCCCCAGCGCAGCCCCTTTGCCGATCGCTGGTACTCGAACCGCTAAGGACGCCCTAGTTGCGAACGTTGAGCAGCAGGCGGCTCACCGTTTGCCGGCCGTCGGTGCCGACCGCGGTGAGCGTCACGCGATGCGGACCATTCGAAACGGATTGGCTCGCCCAGTCGATGTCGTAGGGCGCCGCGTTCATGCTGCCCTGCCACTGGCCGTCGACCGCGAGATCGACGTGGTCGAGCGCGCCGCCCGCGCGGGCCTTGATCGTCGTCATGCCCGAAACGGTCGCTCCTGAGCTCGGCGCGTAGATGGCGACATACAGAGGGCCTCCGCCCGCGACGTGGCTGCCGTGGGCCAGCACACGGCCTTGCGCCCCCTGGTCGTCGAGCGAGGTCGCCTGGTCGGCCGACTTGGCGAGCCGGGAGACCAGGGCCTGTTCCGAATGGCTCATTCTGGCGTTCTTGAGGGTTTCGAGATCCTGCGCGGCCTGCGAGTGATGGCGCGGCGCACCGTGATGCAGCACGGCCACGAGCAGCAGCACCAGAAGCAGCGCCCCTCCGCCCAGAATCGGCAGACGGTGACGCTCGAAAAAAGTCGGCTCGGGCGGTGGCGGAGCCGCCGTCCGGCGGCGCGGGCGATCCTCGGCGAGCGCCCGGCCCTGTTCCGTCGGGCTGAAGAGAATCGCTTGCGCTTCTTCGTTGTGCTGCGCGCAATGCGAGCAGATGCCGGCCGTGTTCAAGCAAGCCGGGCAAAACGGCCGATTGCAGGTCGGACACGTCGCGCTCGCGAGAATGTCGAAATGGTGAAAGCAATGGACGGCATCCGGCTCGCCGGGAGGCTTGAGAGCCGACTTGAGTATCGTGGCCTTTTTGGCGTTGACCATGCCGGTCTTCTTCTGGTCCGTCACCTGCTCGCCCAGCGAGGCGACCTTCTTCATGCAGCGCTCGCAAAAGCCGCGCTTGCCTTCGTCGCGACAGGCCGGGCAAATGGGCATCTTGCAGCCCATGCACATCGTCACGGCTTCCGTCTTCGAATGGTAATAGCACTTCTGCATGGACGCGATTCCCCCTCGGTTGTCTCTATATACCAAGCCGCGCCCGGATTATGACATCCCTTGCGATCGTTGCGCCGCGCGCTCCGCCCGGCGGTCGACGTAGACCGGCCCCCCCCTTTCCTCGAAGGGCACCTCGATGCGGTCCAGATCGTTGGGCAACACCACGTTGGGCAGCACCTCGCGCGCCTCGGCCAGCAGCTCGCGTGGCGAGTGGCGGAAACTGAGGTGCGTCAGCGCCAAAAGCCGCACGTCGGCCGCCTTGGCGAGCTCGGCCGCCTCACGCGCGGTCGAGTGATAGGTTTCGAGGGCGCGTTCGGCCGCCTCGGTCGAAAAGGTCGAGTCGTGCACCAGCACGTCGGCCCCATGCGCCGCCTCGGCGACGGCCCGGCAAGGGCGCGTATCGCCCGTCACCACGATCTTGCGGCCGGCACGCCCCGCGCCCATCACCATTCCGGGCGTGACGCCGTCGATCGTCTCGCCGCGCTGCAGACGACCGAAATCGGGGCCCGGCTTGAGGCCCAGGGCGATCGCCTTCTGCGCGTCGAAACGCCCCGGCCGAGGGGCCTCGACGAGCGCGTAACCGATCGAGGACACGCGGTGCTCGGTCTTGAGCGATTGCAGGTGGTAGCCGTCGCGCGGAATGCGCGTGTCCGCCGGAATCTCGTGGTAGCTCACGACGTAATCCGTATGGCCCACGATGCGCTTGAACAGGCCCACCATGGCCTCGAGCCCCTTGGGGCCGTAGATCTCGACCGGCGCCTCACGGCCCCAGAGATCCCAGGTCTTGAGCATGCCGGGCAATCCGAGGTAGTGATCGGCGTGCAGGTGGGTCAACAGCACCGTGCCGATCTGGTTCATGCCCACGCCGGCGCGCATCAGCTGACGCTGGGTGCCCTCGCCGCAATCGATCAGCATGCGATCGCCGCCGCGCTTGAGCAGCGTGGCCGAAAGCCCGCGCTCCGGCGTCGGAACGGCCCCCGAGGTGCCTAAAAAGACGATCTCCAGTTCCACGGCGCCTCGCTAGAATCCGAAGGCGTGGCGCAGAACGCTGTAGATGGCGCCCGCCAGCAACGCCGTGATGGGAATGGTCAGAACCCAGGCGAGAAGCATGTTGCCCGCCACGCCCCATCGCACCGCACTCAGGCGCTTGGTGGCGCCGACGCCCATGATCGCGCCGGACACGACGTGCGTCGTCGAGACGGGCAATCCCCAGATCGTGGCGGCGAGCACCGTGGTCGAGGCCGCGGCGTCCGAGGCGAAGCCATTGATCGGCTGCAGCTTCACGATGCGCGAGCCCATCGTCTTGATGATCTTCCAGCCGCCCGCGCTCGTGCCCAGGCCCATCGCGATCGCGGCGATCGTTTTGACCCACAACGGCACCACAAAAGGATGGCCGGCCATGCCGCCCAGGTTCACCGGCAGAATGAAAAGCGCCATCGTGATGATGCCCATCGACTTCTGGGCGTCGTTGGTGCCGTGGGCGAAGGCCATGAAGGCCGCCGAGAGCACCTGCATCGGACGGAACATGTTCGTGACCTTGACGGGCGTGGTGCGCCGGAAGATCCACATGAGCGCGACCATGATCGTGAACGAAAGCACGCCGCCGATGATCGGCGAGGTCACGAACGACAGAATGATCGCCTCGACGCCGCGCCAGTTGGTGCTGTTCCAGCCGTATCCGGCGACCGCGCCGCCGATGATGCCGCCAATCAGCGCGTGGCTCGAGCTCGAAGGCAGGCCGTACCACCAGGTGAAGAGATTCCAGCCGATCGCCGCAAGTAGCGCCGAGAGCACCATGTAAAGGCCCTGATCGCCGTGCATGATGCTCGGATCGATGATGCCCTTGCCGATCGTGGAGGCGACGCCGGTGCCCGTCAACGCGCCGACGAAGTTGAGGATCGCGGACATCAGAATCGCCACGCGCGGCGTCAACGTGCCCGTCGAGACCGAGGCGGCGATCGCGTTGGCCGCGTCGTGAAATCCGTTGGTGAAGTCGAAGAAGAGGGCGACGACGATGATCAGCACCACCAGAACGAGCAGCTCAGGCATTTTTCAACACGATTCCATGCAGCAGGTCGGCCACGTCCTCAGTCTGGTCGATGGCCGCTTCGAGCGTGTCGTAGACTTCCTTCCACTTGATCACGTAGAGCACGTCGTGGGGCTTCTCGAAGAGACCCGAGAGCGCCAAGCGGTTCAGCTTGTCCGCCTCGTTCTCCAGGCGGTTGATCTCGATCGCGTGGGGCAAAATGTCTTTCTGACGCCGTGCCGAGCGCAACAGCAGCGTCGCTTGATCCACCTGCTCGCAACAGCGCTCGAGCAAGCGCACCATGCTGATCATGATGTCCGTCGGCCGGTCGATCTGATACAGCAGCAGGCGATCGGCCACCAGTTCGATCGAATCGATGATGTTGTCCAGATCGATCGTGAGGGCGTGGATGTCCTCGCGATCGAGCGGCGTCACGAAGGTCTTGTTGAGCTTCTCGAGTATCTGGTGCGTGACGTGATCCCCGGCGTGCTCAGTATCGACCAGCTTCTGGTAGCGGCCCGGCACGTCGCGGTAGTCCTCGACGAGATCGCGCAGCAAGCGCGCCCCGGACAGCACGTTCTTGGCCGAGGCCTCCAGCAGATCGAAGAAGCTTTCTTCACGAGGAATGAGACGAAACAACGATGACTCCTTTGCCTGATGAACGTCAGGCCGAAGATGTGGACCTCAAATAAAAATGACCAGTCGTGGACTGGTCATACTTCGCACGCTGAGCCGGCCTTCCGCTACATCCCGCCTGGGTGGCCCTGGCGGCGCATCTGCAGGAACTGACGGCCGTTTCGCACGACCTGCAGCGTCTTGCCGATCTCGGATTCCAGCTCGGCGAGCACTTCATCCGCGTAGCGCTCGGCGCCGCGCTGAACCTGCTCGGCCTCGCGCTCGGCGCTCGTGAGGATCTGTTGCGCCTGCATCTTGGCCTGGCGCACCTCGGGCGCGTCGGCCTCGGCGACCATGTAGGTGCCGTTGCCGTTCATGGCGTGGTTCTTGCCGTTCGTGCGGCCGAAGCCGTTCGAGGACGGCTTGAAGGGGGGAAAGGCATCGCCTGGCGTGTCGGCCATGGGCTGGAGACTCCTTTGCGTGGCGCGGACCGGCCCGCGCTCCTGCTGTTGAAAACGGGCGACGAGCGCACTGCCGTCGAGCCCCAACAGCTTGGCGTATTGTCGAATATAACCGTAAGTATATACCGGCGCGGGCAAGCGCTCCAGAATACCCTCTTCGAGCGCTTCCAGATAGGGGAGCTTGATGTACGTGCGCTGCGCGACCTCTTCCAGCGAGAGGCCGTGGTGCTGACGGGTTTCTTTCAGCAACGAGCAAACTTCGTTCATCGAGACCATTCGCGCGAAGCGCGCCACAGGGGCTGGCCGTCACCGGGAGGCCAGGTTATGTGCCGGTAAACGAACGACACACTTCGGCTATTTTACCACGGACGGTCGGGTGCCATGGTGAAGTTTTTTTGTTTGCCCTTCGCTCGGCAAGGCGCTAGAATGGAGCGAAAACCAATCATAGCCTGCCAGTTCCCCGCTTGACGCAACGCGCAGGCCACGGCGCCTCGGCAACTGGGCGCGAACGGAGATCCCGTGCTCAAGGAACTCAGAATCAAGAACTTCGTGCTGATCGAGGCCCTCACGCTGGCCTTCTCGGACGGCATCTGCCTGCTGACGGGCGAGACGGGGGCCGGCAAGTCGGTGCTGATCGACGCGATCGAGGCCGCCCTCGGCGGGCGCGTCTCGCTCGATCTCATTCGCACCGGCGCCGCCAAGGCCACCATCGAGGCGACCTTCACGCTCGCGCGTTGGCCGCAGGAGCTCACGGCGCTGCTCGAGGCGGAAGGCATCGCGCTCGAGATTCCCGACGAGCTGACGCTCTCGCGCGAGCTTTCGCCGAAGGGCGCGCGCTGCCGCATCGAGGGCCAGCAGGTCACGCAGAGCATTCTGCGTCGCGCCGGCACCCTGCTGGTGGACGTGCTCTCCCAGCACGAGCATCAGGCCCTGATGGAGCCGCCCTTCCACCTGACGCTGCTGGACACCTACGGCGATCTGCTCGCGCTGCGGGAGCAGGCGGGCCAGGCGCACGCGCAATGGCACGCCCTCGCGACCGAGCGCAAGACGTTGGTCGAAGGCGCCCAGGCTCGCCAACAGCAGCGCGATTTTTGGGCCTATCAGCTTCAAGAGATCGACGCGGCCGACGTAGCCGATCCGCACGAGGACGAAGCGCTGAAAGCCGAGCGATTGCGGCTCGCCAACGTCGAGCAGCTGCGCCTCGCCTCGGGCGGCGCCTACGAGGCCCTTTACGCCGGCGAGAACGGCCCGAGCCTCTACGACCAGCTCGGACGCGTGATCAACGCGCTCGGCGCCGTCGGGCACCTGGACGCCGCGCTTCGGCAGGCCGCCGAACAACTCGAGTCCGTCCAGTACACCTTGCGCGACGTCGGCGCGGATCTGCGCGATCACAGCGAGGGGCTGGATGCCGATCCGGCCCGGCTCGACGAAATCGAGGAGCGGCTCGATCTGCTGACCAAGCTCGGCCGCAAGTACGGCCCCGGGCTCGCCGCGATCGCCGCCCACGCCCAGCAGCTGCGCAGCCAGCTGCAAGACGTCGAGCAGGCCGACGGCCGCCTCGCGGCGCTGGACGCCGAGCTGGTCGGAGCCGAAGCGCGCCTCAAGGCGCTTTGCGATCGCCTCACGGCCGAACGCCGTGCGGCGGCCGACAAACTGTCCGGCGCCGTCGAGAGCGAGCTGCGCGAGCTCGAGTTGCCCGACGCGCGCTTCCACGTCGCGCTGAGCCCGCACGAGGGCCGCGCGCGCGCCACCGGCGCCGAGAGCGCCGAGTTCCGCATCGCCATGAACCCGGGCGAGCCGCCGCGTCCGCTCGCCCGCACGGCCTCGGGCGGCGAAATGGCCCGCGTGATGCTCGCGCTCAAGACGGTGCTCGCGCACCTCGGCGGCGTGCCCACCTTGATCTTCGACGAGGTCGACACGGGCATCTCGGGCAAGGCCGCGCAGGCGGTCGCCGAGAAGCTCGCGGAGCTGGGCCGGCACTATCAAGTCCTGTGCATCACGCATTTGCCGACCGTGGCGGCGATGGCGGACTGGCACGTGCATCTCGAGAAGCGCGTGGAGGAGGGCCGGACGCAGGTCGAGGCCCAAGTGCTCGACGCCGCGTCGCGCGTGCGCGAGCTCGCGATGCTCTCGAGCGGCAACGCCTCCAACGCGGCGCTCGGTCACGCCTCCGAGCTGATCAAGCGCGCGGAGAAGATCAAGCGCGGCCTCAAACGCGAACCGGCGGGGCGCTAGCCATGGAACAACGCATTCGAATCAAGCGCGGCGACTGTGAAATCGAGCTTTCGGGCGATCGCGACTTCGTCGAGAGCCAGCTCGCCAAGCTATTGCCGCAACTCCTCGGAACCGAGGCGCCCGCGGCGCCCACGGCCGACGCGATGCGGCGCGTGCCGGCGGACTTCGCGCCGAAGCGCAACCTGGACCTCGCCGGCCTCGTCGCGCTCAAGCAGGCCCGCGCGCCGCAGGATCTCATGCTGGTGGGCGCCTACTACCTGGAGAAGTACTTGCGCCAGGAGAGCTACAGCGCCACTGAGCTGGCCGATTCGCTGGGTCCGCTGCCGGGCTGGGAGTGCCAATCCATCGACGAGCCGCTCGAGCTGGCGCTGACGCAAGGCTTCCTCGAAAAGCTGCGCAACGGCCGCTATACCTTGACCTTCAAGGGGCAAAACTACGTACGTGACGGGCTTGTGAGCTAACCCACAGCCAAGCGGGCACGATTTGCGATTCGATCGAGATTATGTTACTCCATGGGCCAGACGACCCAGCGTTATGTTCTTGCCCTGCGCGTGGAATAATGTGCTTACAAGCGGATGATCCGTGCGCCAAGAGGTAGCGACTTGCAGCACCTGGAAAACAATCGACTCGCGCCCGTGATCCGCGAGCAGCAAGAAGCCTTCGAAGAGCAATATTTGGCTCCGCAGGCCGCCAAAGCAGCGCACAGCCGCGGCCGCGAGGAGCCCGAGAGCGAATGTCCGCTGCGGACGTGCTTTCAGCGCGATCGCGATCGCGTCATCCACTCGAAGGCCTTCCGGCGCTTGAAGCACAAGACCCAGGTGTTCATCGCGCCCGAGGGCGATCACTACCGCACGCGCTTGACGCACACCCTCGAGGTCAGCCAGATTTCGCGCACAATCGCCCGTGCGCTGCGGCTGAACGAGGACCTCACCGAGGCGATCGTGATGGCGCACGACCTCGGCCACACGCCCTTCGGCCATGCCGGCGAGCGCGTCTTCGACGCGCTGCTGCCCGACGGCTTCGAACACAACGCGCAGAGCGTGCGGGTCGTGACGGTGCTCGAGCCCATGAACCTCACCTGGGAAGTGCGCGACGGCATGTTGCACCACACCGGACCGGGCACGGCGGCGACGCTGGAAGGCCAGATCGTCAAGATCGCGGATCGGGTGGCCTACCTCAATCACGACATCGACGACGCCTTGCGGGCAGGCATTCTGCGCCAGAGCGACCTGCCGAGCTTCGTCTACGAGACCTTCGGCGTCACCAAGGGCCGACGCATCGCCGCCATGGTGATGGATCTGGTGCGCGAGAGCGCCCGCGACTACGCGAGCATTCGCATGAGCGAGGCCTTCCACGAGCGCTTTCTCGAATTGCGCGCCTTCATGTTCAAGCGCGTCTACCTGGGCTCGAAGGCCAAGACCGAGGAAGGCAAGGCCCAGCGCATTCTCGAGCAGCTGTTTCAGTACTACTGCGCCCATCCGGACGAGCTGGCGTCCGAACTGGGGCGTCCGGTCGACGATACCCAGCAAGCGGCGGTGGATTACATCGCCGGCATGACGGATCGCTTCGCGATCCAACAATACGAGAACCTCTTCGTCCCACGCCCCTGGCGGCTGGGCGACGAGCTTCGACGCGACATGTAGGGGGATTGGTGAGCTCTTTGCTGGACGATCCCGTCGCGGAGGTCCGCCGGCGCGCCGACATCGTCGAAGTGGTGTCGGAAAGCGTCGTCCTCAAGCGTAGCGGACGCAATTACCTCGGCTTGTGCCCCTTCCATGGCGAGCGCACGCCCAGCTTCAACGTGAACCCCGAGCGGCAGATTTTCCGATGCTTCGGCTGCGGCGAGGGCGGCGACGTCTTCAGCTTCGTCATGAAGGCCCAGAACCTGCCTTTTCCCGAGGCCCTCAAGCAACTGGCGGACCGCTACGGCGTGCCTTTGCCCGAGCGCCGGGGCGACGACGACGAGCGCCGCGCGCTGCGCGAGGCGAACGAGGCGGCGGCCGGATTTTATCGCTGGATGCTCGAGCACGAGGAGTGGGGCGCGAAAGCGCGCGCCTATCTCGAAGCCCGCGGCATCGGCCCGGAGTTGCAGAAGAAATTCCAGCTCGGTTACGCGCCCGCCAACTGGGACGGCCTGCATCGCTATCTGCTGCAGCAGAAGATTCCTGCGAGCGTGCAGGAGAGCGTGGCCCTGGTGCGCCCGCGCAGCAGCGGCAACGGCTACTACGACTACTTCCGCAATCGGATCATCTTTCCGATTCACAACGAGGCCGCCCAGGTGGTCGGATTCGGCGCCCGCGCGATCGATCCCGGCGACGAGCCCAAGTATCTCAACAGCCCGGAGACCCCGCTCTACCACAAGGGGCGCCACCTGTACGCATTGCACCACGCGGCGCAGAGCATTCGCGAGCACGACGAGGCCCTTCTGATGGAAGGCTACATGGACGTCATCAGCGCGCACGCACATGGCTTCCACCACGCGGTCGGCGTGCTTGGCACGGCCCTAACACAAGCACAAGCGCGCATCCTACTGCGGCACACGCCGAGTAAGCGCGTGGTGCTGGCCTTTGACGCCGACAAGGCTGGTCAGACGGCAGCCGAGCGTGGGCTGTCCACGCTGAAGGAAGTCACGCAGGGATTGGGCATCGAGGTGCGCGTGCTCGCGATCCCCGACAGCAAAGATCCGGACGAGTATCTCCGCCGCGCCGGCGCCGAGGCCTTTGCGGCCCGCCTCGCCGAGGCGCCGGACCTCGTGCGCTTCCAGTTGCGCCGGATGCTGGCAACCCAGGACACGGCGAGTGCCGAGGGCCGCGTGCGGGCCGTGACGGCCTGCGTGCCGGTGCTGCGCCAGGTCGACAACCATCTGATGCAGGACCATTACATCCGCTGGCTGGCCGAGGAGCTCGGCGCACGCGAGGAAGCGATCCGCCTCGAGGTTAAGCGTGGCGCGCGGCCGATGGCGGCCGCGCAGCGAACCCAAATGCGCGTGCCCAAGGTGTCGGCCGCCGAGGCCGAACAACTGCTGCTCTGCATTCTGGTCGAGCACTCCCACGTGCGGGAGACGATCGCCGAGCGACTCAGAACGATCGCCTTCGAGCCGGCCAATCAGGCCATCCGCGAGGCCATCGAAGCGCTCATCGAGAGCAATCCGCGATTGCGCTGGGAGGATCTGCTGGACCGTTTCGCGGGCGACCCGGTGCAGAAGGTCGTCTCACAGCTCATGTTCTCCGACTACGAGAACTGGGGCGTCGAGCCTCAGCGGCTCGCGGAAGACTTTCTCGACACTCTCGAGTTCGCCGAGTGCGAACGCGAAATCGCGCGACTCAACGCGCAGCTCAAACAGGACCTGGCGCCGGAAGCCCGCGATGCCCTCACGAGGCAGCTTCTGGAGGTCGTGGACCACAGCGTTCAGCTGAAGCACAAACGCAGCAATCTTCTTGCCGCAAACCGTCCCATGCCCAGTGATAATTGACCCGACCGGGGAATAGATACCGGGTGCAACAAAGAGGAGTGACCACCTTGGCAGAAAACACGGAGACCTTGAAGAGCAAGGGCCACGACAGCAACGTGGACGCCATTCT